>CAKRTY010000144.1 GCA_934402125.1 uncultured Anaerosacchariphilus sp.
GAATACACACCACACAAAAAGCACATATTGCTTTCAAAATATCCAGCCAATCCACTCTAATAGTATTTTTTCCATCCTTTACCTCATTATAGATTGTCTTCTTATTTTCAGGGTGACCTTAACGCTTACGCCATACCATTTTATCAACTACACCCGTATAGCTTTGAATAATCTTCACAACCTTATCGGACACGTTTTCATCCACATAATCCGGAACCGGAATACCGTAATCATGCTCCAGATTCAGCTCTACCGCTGTATCTACCGCCTGCAGAAGGCTCTTTTCATCAATACCGGCCAGAATAAAGCATGCCTTATCCAGAGCCTCCGGACGCTCTGTACTGGTACGGATGCAGACCGCCGGGAACGGACGTCCTACAGAAGTAAAAAAGCTGCTCTCCTCCGGCAGGGTGCCGCTGTCCGACACCACCGCAAAAGCGTTCATCTGCAGATGATTATAATCATGGAAGCCCAGAGGCTCATGCTGAATCACCCGCTTATCCAGCTGGAAACCACTGGCCTCCAGACGTTTTCTGGAACGGGGATGACAGGAATAGAGAATCGGCATATCGTATTTCTCAGCCAGCCTGTTGATAGCCGTAAACAGGGAAAGGAAATTCTTCTCTGTATCAATATTCTCCTCCCTGTGGGCAGACAGCAGGATATACTTCTGCGGTTTCAGGCCCAGCTTCTCCAGAATATCCGACTTCTCAATCTCAGCCAGATTCTGGTGCAATACCTCCGCCATAGGAGAACCCGTCACATAGACCCGCTCCTTCGGCAGCCCGCACTCATGAAGATACTTTCTGGCGTGCTCTGAATAGGCCAGATTCACGTCGGAAATGATATCCACGATTCTCCGGTTCGTCTCCTCCGGCAGACACTCATCCTTACAGCGGTTTCCTGCTTCCATGTGAAAAATCGGGATATGCAGGCGCTTCGCTGCAATGGCAGACAGGCAGCTGTTGGTGTCGCCCAGGATCAAAAGCGCATCCGGCCTGATCTGATTCATCAGTTTATAAGAGCAGTTGATAATATTGCCAACCGTCGCGCCCAGATCATCGCCAACTGCATCCATATAAACCTCCGGACTGGCAATCTTCAGGTTTTCAAAGAAAATGCCATTCAAATTGTAATCATAATTCTGTCCCGTATGGGCCAGGACCACATCAAAATACTTCCGGCACTTGTTAATCACAGCCGCCAGACGGATAATCTCTGGCCTGGTTCCCACAATAATCAGAAGCTTCAGCTTCCCGTTTTCTTTAAAATGCACATCGGAATAATCCGTTCTGATCTCCATTACGCTTTTTCCTCCACAGGTTCAAAAAAAGTATCCGGATGCTCCGGATCAAAGGATTCATTGGCCCACATGACCGTCACCAGGTTCTCTGTCTCCGACAAGTTGATAATATTATGTGAAAAGCCTGGCAGCATCTGTACGGCTTCCATCTTCTCTCCGGACACTTCAAAATTCCGCACTGGATAGGGCTGTCCGTTTTCATCCACGCCGATTTTCCGCTCCTGAATCAGCCCATGTCCCGATACCACGATAAAAAACTCCCACTTGGAATGATGCCAGTGCTGTCCCTTCGTAATTCCCGGCTTACTGATATTCACAGAAAACTGTCCGCATTTTTCTGTTTTTATTAATTCTGTAAAACTACCTTTTACATCACAGTTCATCTTCAACGGAAATTTCGTTTTCTCCTACGGTACATAAGACTGGTACGTCGAATACAGCTTCTTCGCGAAGGAAGCCTGCGGAATCTCCGGCAGCATCAGCGACTGGGGCTGCAGCTGAAAGCTCTTCAAGAGCTCCACGATCTCCCCCAGCGTCACCTTATGGGTCATCGGAGCAAAGCAATACCGTCCCTCTGTCCGTTCCACTGCGTCCACACCATCGAATTCACAGTGATGCTCTCTTCCTTCCAGCGCATCCAGCATCTCTGTCACCAAATCGTCAATATAAAGAAGCTCCAGCTCTACTTTCGGATCACTGACCTGGATGGGCAGATCGTTAGCTATATTGTTACAGAAAGTGGCTACCGCAGAATTATAGTTGGGACGGCACCATTTTCCAAAGAGATTGGGGAAACGATACACCAGCACCTTCGCCCCGGTTTCCGCTCCATAGCTGAAAAACAATTCTTCCCCGGCCAGCTTCGATCTTCCATAATCAGAGCCGGCATACCGGCCCAGAAGCGTAGCCTGAATCGACGAAGAAAGCATCACCGGACAGGTATTCCCCTGCTTCTTCAGGGTTTCCAGCAGGGTCGTGGCAAAACCGAAATTTCCCGCCATAAACTCCGCATTGTCCTTCGGCCGGTTCACACCGGCCAGGTTGAACACAAAATCCGCCTTCGCGCAATATTCCTCCAGGAGCGCCGGAACCGTCTGGATATCATACTCATAAATCTCATCCACGCTCACCTCTGGGCGGGTACGGTCCTTTCCATCCCGGATATTTCTCAAGGACGCAACCAGATTCTTACCTACAAAGCCAGCTGCTCCAGTTACCAAAATATTCATGCCCTCTCCCCTTTACTTATTCCAATCCACAAGGGCTTCTTTTACATAATCTGTAGTCAGAATCTTCTTTACGGTTCCCTCCACATCCAGACGCTGCGTATTGTGGCTGGTATAGGCTTCATTTGCCATGGTCTGAACCTGTCCCTTTACAAAGAACTTATCATAATTCAGATCCCTGCCGTCCGGAAGTACCCGGTAATAATTGCCCATGTCCACGCTGCGCATACACTCCTCATTGGTCATCAGCGTCTCAAACAGCTTCTCTCCATGGCGTGTTCCGATGATATGCGTACCCGTATCACCAAAGAGCTGCTGTACCGCCTTCGCCAGATCCCCGATGGTGCTGGCATCCGATTTCTGTACAAAGAGATCGCCCGGTTCCCCATGCTCAAAGGCAAACATAACCAATGCGACTGCCTCATCCAGATTCATCAGGAAACGGGTCATGTTCGGGTCTGTGATGGTCAACGGATTACCTGCTTTAATCTGATCGATAAAGAGCGGAATTACCGAACCGCGGCTGCACATGACATTCCCGTAACGGGTACAGCAAATCGTGGTTTTCCCTGCTGCCACGCGGGCATTGGCTCCGATCACCTTCTCCATCATAGCCTTGGAAATACCCATGGCGTTAATCGGATAAGCAGCCTTGTCCGTGGACAGACACACGATACGCTGAACCCCTGCGTCAATGGCTGCATGAAGCACATTATCGGTACCCTCCACATTGGTGCGGACTGCCTCCATGGGGAAAAACTCACAGGACGGTACCTGCTTCAGGGCTGCCGCATGGAAAATATAGTCTACGCCGGGCATCGCGTCCTGTACGGAACGCATATTTCTCACATCTCCGATATAAAACTTTACCTTGCCTGCCAGCTCCGGATGCTTTGCCTGCAATTCATGCCGCATATCGTCCTGCTTCTTCTCATCGCGGGAAAAGATACGGATTTCCTTCAGATCTGAATCCAGGAAATGCTTTAATACGGTAGAGCCAAAAGAACCGGTACCTCCGGTAATCATCAGGGTTTTGTCTTTAAAAAATTTTGAAGTTGCCATACTATACTCTCCTTTATTATAACATTTTGATATATAAAAACGCGCACGAAAAAAGGACCTGACGGCCCTTTTCGCACACATATTTCCATATTCTTAAATTTCTCATTGAAAAAAACATCGACGGATTATATGATATACATATAGGATTCATTCCTGTCTAACCAATCACCTTACGAAAGATACGCCTCTTGAGCAACTCGGTCTGGCCTACAAAGCTCATGAGGATGACCCATTATATCAGACCTTCTTAAATGCGGTGATCCGCGCCAATTCTATGAAAGAAGGAGATGAAAAGCTTATGTGTGAAGCATTGGAAGAATTATTTGCCGGGAGGTTAGAAGCTCAGAAACAGCTTGGTATACAACTCGGCGTACAAAATGGAGCTCAGGAAGCTTTATCTAAAATGTCTTCCCTCATCAACAAGCTTCTTAGCTGTAACCGCATCGATGATGCCAAACGTGCTACAGAAGATCCCGCCTATCGAGATACCTTGATGGAAGAATTCAAATGGTAGGGTTGAAGTGAGCCCCGCCGGATGGCGGGGCTCACTTTTCTCTCCTGTGCTAATATCGAGATTTTCCTACCCGCTATTATTCTCAGCTATTAATAAATACTCTATAACAAGATTATATATCCCAAATATATTTCTGCGTTTCATTTCACCTGTTTATCGTATAGATTCAATCCTATCCATATAGAACTAAAGAGGCATTTTCTCTTTCGCCCTTCATTATCACAGAAGAATCAAATCGTTGGAAACTAAAAACTATGAAAGAAAAATAAGACTCCTCTGTGATAATGAAGAGCGAAACCTATATATCTAAATTTTGAGGGCTCTTTTGCTCATTTTAGTCTTTACATCATATACAATCATAAATAATATCAAAATGAATCCCAAATAACCATTCAAACCATACAATACATTAATTAAGCCTTTATATGGTACACAACATGCTATAATACAGCCTAAGATACCGCTTATAATTGTTACTGTTTTATATTTTCTTGTACCTTCTTCTGCTATTTTTCTCACTCCTGTCCATAGCAGTGGCACTGCAGACGTATAAATACCAGCGCAAATAATAATTGCAAATATCTGTGCTAAAATAGGTGAAATCAATCCCGCTAATACTAAAGCTGGAATATCTGATGAGGCTGTAATATCAATATGTCCAATAAGCGCTATACAGCAAACTGCAGCTGCTCCAAAAATAAAAACTGTCGATAACCCCATCCCTATATTTACTTCACTCAATTTGTTTTTTGCACCAATTTCTGTTAAAAACGAGGCGAACCATAAAATTACAAACCCTCCATACGATGCTCCTGATGCAATGGCGTTTCCACCTCCAACCTGCTGCATCACATCTTTATATATACC
>CAKRTY010000145.1 GCA_934402125.1 uncultured Anaerosacchariphilus sp.
CCTATACCACATATCGCACCAATGAGGGAGAAGCCAGCGCGGAAAAACCGATTCTGCTGCTGGACAATCAAAAGCGCCGGTGGGATCATCATTCCTGCGGCGTATTCACCAATCCGGCCAAGCAGACAGCCTTTGAGTTCAAAGAGGAGGACGGAAAATTCAATGCGGATATTCTGCTGATTGACGCCCGTTTTGTAAGTCTGATTAAATGGCTGGGCGAGCACCAGATCCATGTGCGCCTGTCCGGAGTCAACCGGGAGAACGGCTATGCAGTATATAAAATCCGCGAGACAGCCTTTGGCGGAGGAACGAAGCTTTCCGCAGAGGACGGCTTCCTGCAGTTTATGATTGACCGGCTTTTTGCCAGCAATGCGCCCTCAGAGGAAGAAAAAGACGAGGATCAGGAGGAAACCGGAGATGATATGAAGCTGACCAGCCTCCAGAGCATTACGGATTTTATGACCTGCGCAGGCCGGACGCTGCCGGATAATATCCAGCTCTGGGCCCGGAGAAACCTGGCGGTAGCCCGCTCCCATGAGGTGTCTCCCGAGGAGAAGCGTCATGCGCAGAGAGCCCTGTCTATCATGATGAATATCCAGTGGAAAAGCAATTATTTCGAAGCCATTGATCCGAAGGAGGCCCGTCGGATTCTGGACGAAGAGCTTTATGGCATGGAGAAGGTAAAGCAGCGTATCATCGAGACGATTATCCAGATTAACCGTACCCATACGCTTCCGGCTTACGGCCTGCTTCTGGTGGGACCTGCGGGAACCGGAAAATCCCAGATAGCCTATGCGGTAGCCCGGATTCTGAAGCTGCCCTGGACGACCCTGGATATGAGCTCCATCAACGATCCGGAGCAGCTGACCGGAAGCTCCCGTGTCTATGCCAACGCGAAGCCGGGTATCATCATGGAGGCCTTTTCCATGTCGGGCGAATCCAATCTGGTGTTCATCATCAATGAGTTGGATAAGGCCAATGCCGGAAAGGGCAACGGAAATCCGGCGGACGTTCTGCTGACCCTGTTGGATAACCTGGGCTTCACGGACAACTATATGGAGTGTATGGTGCCGACGGTAGGCGTGTACCCCATCGCCACAGCCAATGACAAGAGCCAGATCAGCGCGCCGCTCATGTCCCGCTTTGCCGTGATTGATATTCCGGATTATACGGAGGAGGAGAAAAAGGTGATTTTCTCGAAGTTTGCGCTGCCGAAGGTACTGAAGCGCATGAGCCTCCGGGAGGACGAGTGTCTGGTGACGCCGGAGGGACTGGACGCAGTCATTGCCAAGTACGCAGATACCACCGGAATCCGGGATCTGGAGCAGGCGGCCGAGCATATTGCGGCCAACGCACTGTACCAGATTGAGGTAAACGGGGTGAAGGCAGTCCGCTTTGATGGGCAGATGGTGAGAGAACTGTTGGGGTAGGAGGCTCACCGCATCTGCCGCAGCTCCGGGAGGACCGTTGCCAGCATTACGAAAAAGCAGATACTGCCGCCGATGACATTGCTGACCGGTTCCGCCAGGAAAACTCCGTTGGTACCCAGGCCCATTCCGTAGGGGAAAAGATAGGTCAGGGGCACAACGATGATGACCTTGCGGAGCAGGGAGAAAAAGACAGCCTGTTTTTTCTTTCCCAGAGATTTGAATATGGTCTGTCCCACATACTGGAGCAGCATGAAGATAAAGGCGGAAAAATACAGCTTCATGGCCAGAATGGTATCGGCCAGAAGACTCTCATCGGAGCTGAAAATGCTGATGAGAAAATGGGGCGCGAAGAGAATGACAAGCCACATTCCCAGAGTATAGATAAGCGCCATGACAGCCATGGTGATTCCGGCCTGCAGGACGCGTTCCGGACGCCGGGCGCCGTAATTATAGCTGATAATCGGGGAAGAACCCTCAGTTATGGCGAGAATTGGCGTCTCTACCATCTGGCGGATGCTGGAAATGATAGTCATAACAGAGATGTAGATATCTCCGCCTGTGACAGAGAGCACACTGTTGCAGCAGATACTGACCAGGCTGTTGGTAAGCTGCATGATAAAACCGACGGTTCCCAGGCTGACAATGTTGGCAGCGCAGGAGCCGCAGGCGCGGATTTCCGGAAACGTCAGGAAACGGATCCGGTAATCCGCTTTTTTTCGCAAAAAATACAGGACAAAGACAGCAGAGAGAAGCTGCGACAAAATAGTGGCAATGGCAGCGCCGGACGCCCCAAGCCGAAATACGAAGATGAACAGTGGATCCAGCACCAGATTGGCCGCAGCACCGATGATAACGGAAAGCATACCAGTGGTGGAATAGCCCTGGGCGTTGATGAAGGGATTCATTCCCGTGGTGATCATAGAGGGGAAGGTTCCCAGAAGATAGATCATCAGGTAGGGATACGCGTAGGTAAGGGCGCTGTCGGAAGCGCCGAACAGAATCAGGACAGGCCGGGCAAAGAGAAGGCCGACTGTCATCAGGAGGACAGAACAGACCGATAAGAGGAAGAAAGCAGTATGGAGAATGTTTTCTGCCTGCTTTCGATCCTTCTGTCCCCGGGCAATGGAGAACAGAGGCGCGCCGCCGGTTCCGAAGAGATTGCTGAAGGCTGTGATGATGACAATAATCGGAAAGCACAGCCCCACAGCTCCCAGAGCCGCCGTTCCCACTTCCGGGATACGGGCGATATAGATTCGATCCACAATGTTATAGAGCAGGCTTAAAAGCTGTGCCACCAGCATGGGCAGCGCGGCCTGCAGAATGTTTTCTGTAATCGTTCCATTTTCAAAATCAATTCGTTTCATTTTACCAACCACCTTTAAATCAGAGCGGCAGCCATTCCCAAGTCCGCCATAGATACAGACAGTATAGCACGCTTTGTAACAGAAGAAAATATGGTATTCCTTTACAAAGCCATGCGAAAATAGTATGATCTACGAAAGAACAGCTTTGTATACAGGGGGAAAATAGAAGCATGCAGGCGTATACCTACGTTTCAAAAGGAAAATTTGAATTAAGGGAGAAACCCAAACCGACTCTGCTGCATGAGCGGGACGCCATTGTCAAGGTGACGCTGGCAAGCATCTGCTCCAGCGATCTGCATATCAAGCATGGCAGCGTTCCGCGGGCGGTCCCCGGGATCACGGTCGGCCATGAGATGGTGGGAATTGTGGAAGAGGTTGGAAATGCAGTTGCCGGGGTAAAACCGGGAGACCGGGTGACGGTAAACGTAGAGACCTTCTGCGGAGAGTGTTTTTTCTGTAAGAAAGGATATGTAAATAACTGCACAGATGAAAATGGCGGCTGGGCGCTGGGCTGCCGGATCGATGGCGGACAGGCAGAATATGTGCGTGTACCCTTTGCGGATCAGGGACTGAATAAGATTCCGGAGGGCGTTACAGACCGGCAGGCGCTGCTGGTGGGCGATGTTCTGGCAACCGGTTACTGGGCGGCGCGGATTTCGGAGATCTCGGAGGAGGACACGGTGCTGATTATCGGAGCAGGCCCCACCGGTATCTGTACCCTGCTTTCCGTAATGCTGAAGAACCCCAGGCGGATGATCGTGTGCGAAAAGGATAAAAACCGCCTGCAGTTTATCCGGCAGCATTATCCGGAGGTTCTGACAGTTTCGCCGGAGGAATGCGAAGTGTTTGTCCGGGCAAACAGCGAGCACGGGGGAGCTGACGTTGTGTTGGAGGTTGCTGGAGCGGAAGCCACCTTCCGTCTGGCCTGGGAATGCGCAAGACCCAATGGCCTGGTGACGGTGGTTGCTCTTTATGATCAGGCGCAGATCCTGCCGCTTCCGGATATGTATGGTAAGAATCTTACCTTTAAAACCGGCGGGGTGGACGGCTGCGACTGTGAGGAGACATTGCGGCTGATTGCCGAGGGAAAACTGGACACAGAACCGCTTATCACCCATACCTATCCCTTAAGCAGAATAGAGGAAGCCTATGAGCTCTTTGAGAATAAGAGGGACGGTGTAATTAAGGTAGCAGTAGAATGCTAAAAAAATATGTCCCCAGGACACGGATTTTCTGCAATTATAAGTAAAAGGAAATACCGTGCGAGAAAGGAGGCATCCCAATGACCGACCAAAAACTTCTGCACCTGCTGGATCAAAACCCGGAGGAGGGCATGAGCCTTCTGATGGAGCAATATATGGGCTTACTTTGGAGCGCCTGCCGCCTGTATCTGACCAATCCGGAGGATATCCGGGAGTGTGTACAGGAGACCTTTGCGGATTTTTACGGAAACCGGGAGCGGTTCCGGATGGAAAAGGGGACAATCAAAGCATATCTCTATGTGATTGCCAAGCGAAAAGCCATCCGGATGGCGGCGCAGAATGGGAAGCAGAGCATGGTTCCTCTGGAAATGCTGGAGGAGGCCGCGGATGACAGCGGCGAGGATGCAATTCTGAACCGGGAGGCGCTGGAGCAGGCTCTTAGCAAGCTTAAGGAGCAGGACAGTCGGATGATCCGGATGCAGTATTACGACGGCCTGACCTGCCGGGAGATCGCCGAAGCTATGCACCTGCCTGTGGAAACCGTGAAAAAAAGGCAGCAGCGAAGTCTCAGAAAGCTTCGGCTGGCATTGATGGTTCTGGCAGCACTGGGAATTCTGGGAGCCTGCGCGGCGGCTGTATACCGGTTCCGGTTTAATCCGGTGACGGGGATCCGGGACGCGGAAGAGGAGATTTACAGAGGGACGACGCTTCCCCTGGAAGTGGAGACCGAATACGGCAAGGTAACGGTAGAGTATGCCATCTGGCAGGAACAATCTCTCTATGTGAAAATGACAGTCATTCATCCGGAGGAGGACGACTGGTTTGATACCGTACGGGAAAATATCTGGGCGGAAAGTGAGGATGGCACCCACTTGCGTGGTTCAGGCTCCAGCGATCAGGATCTCCGGAACGGGATTTTGAATCTGGATTGGGATTTCTACTACTATAAGC
>CAKRTY010000146.1 GCA_934402125.1 uncultured Anaerosacchariphilus sp.
GGTTCCCACAAGGAATACTTCGCTTTTGTTGATGAGCTCACCGTGAGCCTCAAAAAGCGGGTCTACAATATTGTGTGCATATTTCCATGCTGTTTCAGATACCTCGTCCATCATCTCATCCTCAATGGGATCTACATAATGGCTTGTATAAATGCGCTTGATCAGCGCTACCAGATGATTGCTGAGCATGGCATCCGCGTCATCATTTAAGGTAATCGGAAGGTTCTTGATTCGCTCCTTCGCCGCCTCATACTCCCGGATGGTTCTTTCCCGATGTTCCGCGTCAATTTCATTCATTTCCAGTGCTTTTTCTAAATACTTCACTTTCTTCTCCCTTACTGTAAATGGTTTTCTTTACTGTGATTTTATTCCGAAGGACAATCGTATCTCCTATGGAATCCGCAATCTCCTCTTCACAGGCGTCCAGTGTCAGCAGGTTCATATCTGCCACACAGCCCTCTCTTAATTCTCCAAGACCCTCAAGGCCATAATGCTTTGCCGGTACGTAGGTTACCTTATGCACCACCTGATCCAGGCTCTCGCCGCAGTTGATGAGCTTGCTCATAACGCTGGCGATGTTGTACACCGGTCCGTTATAGTTTTCTACATGCAGATCTGTGGAGATCATATCACAGTCAAAATTGTCAAGCAGGGCCTGCTTGTATACCCGAAGGCTGAAGCTTGCCACGCCGTGTCCCACGTCGAAGCGCACGCCTCTGGCTCTGGCGTCCTTTGCCTCCTGGATGATTTCGCCCTCCTCGGTCAGAATGCCGCCCTTCTTTCCATGGTAGGCATGGGTAATAATGTCGCCCTCGTCTACCAGCTTCAGCACGTCCGTCAGTGCAGGCGGATAATTGCCCACATGAATCATCAGCGGCTTATGAATCTCATGGGCAATCCGTGCAGCCTCGGCGATGGGCTTCAGACCCATCTCTCCCACCACGCTCTGGCTGGCTCTGGCCTTCAGGCCTACGATGTTGTCGCTGTATTTTGCGGCGGTGGTTTTTACCTTCGCTTCGTCCAGCTTGTCCATGCTGTCCAGCTCATGACCGCGGATCAGACCCTCTTTGGATACATTCAAAAGAGTAAATACCTTTGTCTTCGCTTTGTCGATGTAATTGGTGCGGAAATCCTCATAATTGTCAGCTCCGCTGCTTCCCGCGTCCAGAATGGCGGTCGCGCCGCGCTCCAGGCCCAGCACATCCGGATCCAGGCCAAGAAATGCCTTCGGATAGCAATGGGTATGGATATCGATAAATCCCGGCGTCACAATACAGTTTTTCGCGTCAATGACTACCTCTGCCGCTTCCTCCAGCTGCTCGCCGATTTTCTCAATTTTTCCGTTTTTCACGAAAATATCTCTTTTTTCTCTCCGGAAACCGTTTGCCGGAGCAAGCAGCTGACCGTTTTTAATCAACAGGCTTTTCATCTTCTTATTCCTCCTCTATGATGTACAGAAAGAACGCGGTTCTCTCTGAAATTGATATCCTCACCTGCAGCGTATTTTCCACGGTTTCGAAAAATTTTTCCATTATCAGGAATACATCCGGATATTCTTTCGTCACCCGGTAATACTCTGGCCGGAACTCACCGGCCGGATCCTCTGCGGGCTCGCCTGACAGCCATCGCTTTACCGCCATGCTCATATGAATGACCATACCCAGCATTGCGTCCTGGCTCAGCTGAATCTGAGACGGAAGCTTCGCCACATATTCCAGAAGCAGCAGAATCAGATTACTCATGGTTCCGGCAGCCTCTGCCAGGTTCCGATCTGTTTTTCCCATAAGCTGTGCTGATATGGAAGTATCTGTTTTCGCCTGGAAGGAAGCCTGATTTTTTTGCTTCATCGGAAGATCATCTACCAGCTTCCCGTATTTTAGGAAATCCTGAATTCTCTGGATGTCCTCTGCCAACAGGACGCCGGAAATCTTCACAACCGGCACTACGCTGTTTTCCAGCGGAATGGTTGATATGGCAAAATCCACACCCTTCATATCGCTGGCCTTCAGAAGCTGATAGGGTGAAACCTGTCCCACCACATTCAGCATAGGAAACACATGCTTGATACGAAGCGCCAGAAAATGGGAAAGTCCCTTACCGGTAGCGCAGACCACCATAACATTTTTGCGCCCGTTCTCTGCCTGTATTCCATTTTTATAAAGGTATACGGCCAGATAGCAGATTTCCATGATACCCAGCTTCTGTCCAATCTCTTCCTCAATAATTCCTGCCAGTTTTTTTGCCAGCTGAAAATGAGAATAATAATACTCCTGGATTTCCTGAAGGACAAACTCATTTTCTTCCTCCTGGCAATCCGCCGCGCTCATGGTCAGATAATTTTTCAGGTGCTCCTCCAGATCCCTTCGCAGATTCTGCAGTTCAAAACTGCCTCTCTCCTCATCATTTTCCAGATAGGCCATGATACGCTCCATGATTCGTTTCAGGATTTCGTCCTTTACCCGGTAACCCTCTGTACAAATCCCATAATCACGAAGGACTTCCTTCAGCCACAGCAGTTCCTGCTGATTTTCTCCTGTTCCTTCCTCTGTCGACAGCTCCTGCAGCATTTCCGACGCGTATGTATGATACTCTTCCAATTTTTTTTGGGATTCTTCGATTACCGGAATCCGCACATGTCGGACAATACAGTAACTCATCAGATTCAGATAAGCCGTATTGGAAATCCAGATATTATATTTTCCATTCACCTGCCGGATGCTGCGGCTGATAGTCCGGAGATGCTGAATACTGATTTTATTTTTCAACTCCTCAGGGAGAAGCAAAAACCATTCGTCTGCCTTGTAGCTTCCACGGAATCTGACGCTCAGAAGCTCCACCGCTTTTTTCCGAAGCTCCAACTCATCTCCCAAAATCCGGTATCCCTGTGCCTTCCGGATATCCAGTGTGAAGCTGTTTCCGAAATATCCTTCCAGCTTCCCCAAGCCCCTGGTCAGTGTGGATTTGGAAGCCAGATATATGTCTGCCAGCTTTTCTGCCGTCACATAGCCCTTCTGGACCAGAAGGTAAAAAAACAGACTTGCAAACCTTTTTTCTTCTTCTCCATCTAAAAATCCTGCTTTATTTCCCACATTCCATTGCATCAGGAGCGCAGAACCTTCCGCCTTCTGGTCAACCGGAATCACATATCCTTTTCTGGTCAGGTAATGAATTTCTATCCCATAGTTCTGACAGATCTCTTTCAGTTCCTGAATATCATAGCGAATGGTTCTTTCACTTTTCTGCAGTTTTTCCTTCAACGCACTGATATCCATGGGGCCTCCGGACATCAGAAGCAGCCTGAAAATCTCTATCTGTCTCGGTTTTGGCGTTTCTTTCATATCATATAACCCCGTACCTTTCCAGCGCTGCCGCTATTCCGTCTTTCCTGTTCGTTTCTGTCACAGCAAAGGCCTGGGCTTTCACATACTCTGCCGCGTTTTTCATGGCGATTCCGTATTTTACAACCCGGAACATATCCACGTCATTTTCCCCATCTCCAAAGGCTATCACTTCCTCCGGTTTTATCCCAGCCCTGTCCATCATGCGCTTCAGAGTCTGTCCTTTTGTGATTCCTTTTGGTGAAATTTCTATCAGTCTCGGACCGGTCCGCACAAACTCGTACTGTCCGGCATACGTTTCCGCAAGCATCCCGTACAATTCCAGGATTCGTTCTTCCCGGTCAGTGGCATTCAGTTTATTGATTTTTTCCGGCAGCTCATCCATGGAATGTATTTCTATCTGCCGGGGATAATTGTGGATATTGTCAGTTACCCAGGACCATGCTCCCGCCACCAGGGGATGTTCCTTCGGATATCCCTTTTCCTGCCGTTCTTTCTCTTTTATGGGCCGCTGCCAGTCTGGAATCCAATAGTAAATGGCGTCGTCCTCATACCCCTGTATCTCCACTTCCCATTTCTGCAGAACCGGAAAAAGCAGTTCCACATCTCTCCGTCCCAGAGCTGTCAGCTTATGACGTCCTCCCGGAGTCAGATTGTTTACCGTCAGACCATTATTTTCTATCAGACAGCCGCCGTATTCCTTCAGCTTCAGTTCCTCTGCATAGGGCAGCTGACGCACATAGCTTCTGCCGCTTGCAAGGATCAGCCGGATTCCCTTTTTCTGGCAGGCCATCAGAGCCTCTCTGGTCCGATCTGTTATTTCGTCTCTGCTGTTCAGCAAAGTACCGTCCATATCCGTTACAATCCACTTCACATCCATTTAACAGTCCCCTTACCTGTTTCTAATCATAGCATAGTTTTTTTTTACCTAGCCATTATTTATTTGCAATTTCTTATGTATACATTGCAAAAATGAATCTGTTTTGTCAAGGCCTATTATTTTTTTAATTTCCGGGAAACGCGCATAGAAACTTTTCTTTCGGAAATCTTGTAACTATTAAGATCTTACAGGAGGACTTTACCGGATGGCACTGAATAAAGTAGAAATCTGTGGCGTAAATACAGCGAAGCTGCCTGTCCTGACCCAGGCGGAAAAGGACGCTCTGTGGGAGCGGATTGCCAAGGGCGATCCGGCAGCCCGGGAGCTCTATATCAAAGGAAATCTCCGTCTGGTGCTGAGCGTCATCAAGCGCTTCTCCTCCACCAACGAAAACGCGGACGATTTGTTCCAGATTGGCTGTATCGGCCTGATGAAGGCCATCGACAACTTCGACTGTACGCTGGGCGTCAAATTTTCCACCTACGCCGTACCTATGATTGCCGGGGAAATCCGCCGTTATCTCCGGGACAACAGCAGTATCCGTGTCAGCCGCTCCCTGCGGGATACCGCATACAAAGCCATTTACGCCCGAGAGAATCTGACCCGCCAGTATTCCCGGGAACCTCTTTTAAGTGAAATTGCCTCGGAAATCGGCATTCCCGACGAGGAAATTGTCTTTGCCCTGGACGCCATCCAGAGCCCGGTCAGTCTCTACGAACCAGTCTAT
>CAKRTY010000147.1 GCA_934402125.1 uncultured Anaerosacchariphilus sp.
AGATCACTCTTTATGAGGAATATGGAACGGACGCTTACACCTTCCGAGTAGACGGGATCTATCATTACGAGGGAGGGCTGGCCGTATTCCTGTCCCAGAAACAGCTGAACGCTCTGTTTGATCTGGGAAATGATTACTTCAGCGGCTATCTGTCGGATACGGAGATTACGGACGTGGATGAAAAATACATCAGCTCTGTCATTGATGTGGAGGCCCTGACAAAGATTTCCAGACAGCTGAACGTATCCATGGGAGGAATGATGGGGCTGGTCAATGGGTTTGCCATGCTGATGTTTATGGTGCTGGTCTATCTGCTGTCGAAAATCATCATTGAGAAGAACGCCCAGTCTATCTCCATGACGAAGATATTGGGATACTCCAACCGGGAAATCAGTGGACTATATCTTATGTCAACCACTGCAATGGTGATTCTGTTTTTGCTGATAAGTCTGCCGGTGGAGTATGAGATTATGGTGGTGCTGTTCCGCATGATGATGTTAAGCAGTATCAGCGGCTGGATTACCTTCTATATCGGGCCGGAGATCTATGTGAAAATGTTTGTGCTGGGCTTTGTGACGTATCTGGCGGTAGCCCTTCTGGAATACCGGAGGATTCGGCATGTGCCCATGGATGCGGCCCTGAAAAATGTGGAATAACTGGAGGAGTGAGATTATGGACGGAAAGAAATTACTGCGGCAGAAGCTGGGGTTGCTTCTGATTCTGCTGGCAGTGGTGACAGCCGGTGCGGTAGTCAGTCTTAGCCTGAAAAAAACGAAGACGGCGGAGGAGGGAAAGGCGGCTTCCGGGGAGACGGCGGCAGGCGGCGCTTCCGAAAGTAGTTCCGAAGATACGACGGAGCACCGGGAATCTTCCCTGGAAAAGGATAAGACAGAAACGGTTTACATAAAATCAGATCCGGAGGGAAACACCAAAGAGATCACGGTGGAAACCACACTGAAGCATACCTCCGATGGGGCAGATATTTTAGATCAGAGCAATCTGAAGGAAATTCGCAATACCAGGGGAGACGAGGAATATACGCAGGGCTCAGACGGAAGCCTCATCTGGGAAAATCATGGCGAGGATATATCCTATAAGGGAACCAGCGACGCAGAGCCGCCGGTCAGGGTGAAGGTCAGCTACTATCTGGACGGGGAACAGATAAGTCCCGCAAAGCTGGCCGGAAAGAGCGGTCAGGTCAAAATCCGTTTTGATTATGAAAATACAGCCACCGAAACCGTGACGGTAAAGAAAAAAGCCTACGAGGTGCAGACGCCGTTCCTGGTCATGTCGGCTCTTGCGCTGCCTTCCGATACCTTTTCCAATATTCAGGTAACCAATGGTAAGCTGATGAATATGGACGACCAGAATCTGGTCATTGGTTACGCCATGCCGGGGCTGACAGACAGTCTGCAGCTGTCCGGATATGAAGTGACGGAAGATATCGACATTCCTGAATACGTGGAAGTGACTGCGGACGCGAAAGAATTCGAGCTGGAGTTTACTGCCACCATCATTACGCCGGGCCTGTTGGAGGAGCTGGACACAGACAATCTGAAGGATGCGGATGACTTTGCGGACGGCATGGATGATCTGAAGGACGGGGTGGAGGATTTGGACGAGGGCGTCGGCGAACTCTATGACGGCCTTGAGGAATTTGATGATTATCTGGACGAATATACCAGCGGGGTAACGGCGCTTCGGGACGCCATGAATCAGGTGAAGGACGGAGCCGGGAAGCTGAACGCGAACAGCAAAGCTCTGACTGACGGCGCGGCGGCCCTGCAGAGCGGGCTGGAGCAGTTAAGCGCAGCCCTTAGCGCGTCAGATGGGAAAACGGGAGGCTCCGGCGAAACCGGCAGCCAGGAAGCCGCGTCCGGAAAGGAAGCGGCGGCAGCAGGACAGGCGGCTCTGGCAAAGACGGCAGGAGCGATGGCCGCGGCAGCAGCTGCAGATCCGGACACTCCGGAAGGGGAAGCGCAGCAGAAGGCTCTGGAGACCCTGGGGCTGACCGCGGAAGACGCTAAGAATCTGGCAACCTATGCCCAGACCCTCTCCGAAGCCGAAGCCACAGCAGGAGAATTGCAGAAGAGCCTGCAGGCCTCCGTAGCAGCTTTGACAGCCGGAAGCAAACAGCTGACCGAGGGCCTGACGGCTTATACCACGGGAGTCAGCCAGCTTTACACAGGTACGGAAAAGGTTGTCGAAGGGGGCACCACCCTCTGTACCGCAGGCGGCGAGCTCTATGACGGCTTTGGCGAAGCCCTGGACGGCGTCAAAGAACTGCGGGACGGCGTCCGCGACTTCAAAGACGACGGCATTGACGAGCTCACCAAACTGGGTGGCTCCGACTTCCGCAACGTGATCAACCGTCTGCGGGCAGTGAAAGAGGCCGATGACAGCTACGATAACTTTGCGGGGCTTGCCGAGGGCAAGACCGGAAGCGTACGCTTTATCGTAGAGACGGAAGAGATCAAGAGATAAAATCAGCGGCAGGCAGAAAAAACTTTTCCAACCTTGTCCTTGTTTCCAGGGCATCCAGGGATACCCGAAGGGTATTCCTAAGGAGCCCCTTGCGTGGGGCGAGCGTGGAAAATTTTTTCTGCCTGCCGCGTTTATTTTAGTCCAATTCTATTTCAAAGCCTCCAGATAGCGTTCCGCAAGCGAACCCTTCATCGGCACGCCCAATGCCGGCAACACTGCATCCAGTGCCTTCATCACAGCTTCCAGCTTCTCGGGACGGGCATTTTCACCCATGTGCCCGATCCGGATTACCTGGCCCTCCAGCACATCAAAGGAGCCGGCCAGCATTATATTGAACTGCTCCCGCATTGCCGTCAGAATCGCGGCCGCCGTGGTCTCCTTTGGTACATCAAACACAGACACCGTATTGGAATATCCGTTCCGTGTATGCAGCTTCAGCCCGCAGGAAGTGAGGGCTGTCCGGACTGCCTGGGCGATTTTCGCATGTCGCTCCAGGATGGTCGTATCCGCCTTGATATTCTCAAAGGCCGCCCGCAATCCCCGGATATCGCTGATGGGCATGGTATAGGGGAACCACTGCTTTTCAAAATAGCCGTCGAAGGTCATCAGATTCGCGTAGAATGAAGCAATCGGCGTCTTGCGCTCCTTCATGGCCGTCCACGCGGCAGGGCTTACCGTCACAAAGGTCAGTCCCGGAGGGGCGGAAACCACCTTCTGGGAGCCGCCGCAGAGGAGATCGATCTGAAAATCGTCTACCCGGACCTCTTCGCCGAACATGGCGGAGACAGAGTCCACGACGGTCAGAATGCCGTAGGATTTTAAAAGGGGACAGATACGGGCGATGTCATTGAGCACGCCGCTGGGCGTATCGCAATGAACCACGGTAGCGTATTTAAAATTGTGATCCTGCTCCAGATAAGCCGCCAGAGCGGTTACGTCTACGGTCTCCAGATAATCCACGGTATAGAGTACCGGATCCCCGCCGTACATTTTCACGAAGTCCGCAAAGCCCTTGCCGAATACGCCGTTGTCGATGATCAGCACACGGTCGCCCGGCTCAGTCAATCCGGCGCAGGCTGCTTCCAACCCCAGGATTCCTTCGCCACCCAGAATCAGCGCCTCATTTTTGGTATGAAGCAGGGTGCTGATGAGCTCGCAGGTTTCTTGATAGAACGTATAAAAGTCCGGATCCAGATCCGGATTGGTACAGGGCAGGCTTCTGGCTGCCAACACATTTTCCCGGACCTGCGTAGGCCCGGGCGTCATAATTTCGTACATGGAAAACTCTCCTTTGAATGTGTGAAACTTTATTACAGTCTCTTCTGAATGGTAACTCTCAGACGCTCCGCAATCGGGATCACGATAATTGCTGCTACGCCAATCTGTACCAGGTTGCCCGGAATGGACGTCACCGGAGCAATCCAGTTGCCGTAGATGAAGCCCTCAGCGATGTAGTAGCCGACTACCTTGATGACGCAGGCAATGGCGATAGCCAGGGTATTCCAGCCGTAGCCGTGATGTTTCCCGGTGATAGCGCCTACGGTAAAGCCCATGAGACCTACGATCACGAAGGTGAACGGAGCCCAGAGATACCAGCCGGACAGCAGGTCAAAGAGGCCCATTCCAAAGGCTCCCGCCAGAGCTCCGGTGCGGCGTCCGAAAATGATAGCCGCCAGGAAAAGCGGCACATTTCCCAGATGAATCAGTCCGCCGTTGGCCGCGATGGGCAGGCGAAGGTTGACAAATGCGGTGAAGATATAGGTGAGCGCAATCAGCATTGCGTCGATAACGAGTTCCTTTGTGGTAATGCCGCTTTTCTTTACTACGGCTGCTTCTGCGTTCTGCATAGATAAATTTCCTCATTCTTTCCCAGCAATGGTCTGCTGTTGTTAGCTGCTACTATACGTGTAAACTGGTATTTTTGAAATAGCCAGTTTTTAATAAAATAACCAGTCCAGTTTAAAATATCATACAAAACAGACGGAAAAAGTGGGAAAATAGAATAAGTATTGTAAAATCGCGGATTATACGGTATGATGAAAAAGACAAAAGGGTCGTGCAAAGGGGGAAACAACATGGAGGATCAGAGCAAAGCAATCGTAGAAGGCAAGCCACTGGAGTATCCGGAGATTGTGCAGGATACCATAGAGGTAGAATTCCCGGAGATTACGGATTTTGTGAGGAATATGAAATTGAAGAGCGGAATATTTGGATTTCAAAAAGAAGATGTCTATGAAAAAATGCAGCAGTTGAATAAGATGTACCAGAGCCGGGCCCAGCAGATGCGGGATCAGAACCGGGGACAGCTAAAGCAGCTCCGGAAACAGCAGCAGGAGGAGCTGGAGGACATGAAGGCCCGTCTGGCGGCAGAGCGTGAGCAGGAGCAGCAGCAGATCGCGGAAGAGCGTCAGGCCATGAAGGAGAAGTTCGACGCGGAGCAGAAGG
>CAKRTY010000148.1 GCA_934402125.1 uncultured Anaerosacchariphilus sp.
ACATAGGGCTATCGCCAAACGGTAAGGCAACGGACTCTGACTCCGTCATTTCAAGGTTCGAATCCTTGTAGCCCTGGTAAAAGGAATCTCTTATGAGGTTCCTTTTTTTGTCGTATAGAATCAAATGACAGCGCACTGCTTACAGTGCGCTGATATAGGCTTCCAGTTCCTTTAAGTTCCTGGGGATTTTCAATTCTTTTTTTAAAATTCCTTTTGCGCAGAGACTGTCGAACAGCTCCAGCACGGCGGGCTGGGTGAGGTTGGTCTCCCTGAGGGCAGAGGTGTCGGTAAAGACCTCCTCCGGCGTTCCGGATTTCAAAACCTTTCCATCTTTGAATAAGAAGATTTCATCGGCCCAGTCAAAGGCGTAGTTGACGTCGTGGGTTGACATCAGTACGGTGATACCCTGGGCGGTCAGCTCGTCTACAATGTGGTTTACCATGGCGGTATGCTTGGGATCCAGGGCCGCTGCAGGTTCGTCCAGAATGATGATATCCGGGTGCATAACCAGGATATCGGCGATGGATACCTGCTTCTTCTGGCCGCCGCTTAAGGCGTGGGTGGGCTTGTGGCGGAAGGGCGTGATTTCCAGGTAATCGATGACACGCTCTACCTCGTCCTTTGCCTGTTCTTCGGAAATGCCCAGGTTCAGAATACCAAAGGAAATTTCCTGATAAACGCTGGCGGAAAAGAGCTGGTTGTCTGGATCCTGGAAGACAATGCCTACCTTCTGGCGGAGCTTTAAAAGCCCCTGCCGGGAATAGTCATAGGGTTCGCCGTTCAGATAAAGCATTCCCTTAGAGGGACGGTGAATGCCGTTGCAGCAGAGAAAAAAGGTGGACTTTCCGGAGCCGTTGGCTCCCATAAAAGCAATCTTTTTTCCGCGACCGATTTCCAGGGAAAGACCGTTCAGGGAATGTGTTTTTTCATCATCATAGGAGAAGTACAGATTCTCCGCTTTTAAAATAATATCGTTCATGGTATCGAAATTCCTTTCCTAATATGGAAGGCTTAGAAGCAGAATTTTTCTGCCAGCAAAAAAGCGTAAAGGGCCAGCTCGAAAAGCACAATGGCTGTGATTTCCTTTCCTGCGGGCGGATAGGTCTCATTGAGCACCCGGATGGTGCCGTCGTAGCAGCGGGATTCCATGGCGTCGTAGAGGGCGTTGGATTTCTTGATTGCGCGGATAAAAAGAGCCGAGGCCAGGGCGCCGAAGGATTTCAGGGAGGTCCGGTAATCCTTATTGCCCAGGCGGGAATTCTGGGCGGTGCGCAGGTTGGACGCAATCTCCAGCAACACAAAGATATAACGGTAAATCAGAAGCATCAGCTCAATGATAATGCGCGGACAGCGCATAACCCGCAGTACATTTAAGATATCCGGCATGGGCGTATTGAAAGAAAGAAAATACAGGCAGGATACGCTGGCCAGGGCGGTCAGGATAAGCTGTATGGCATAGAGGAGGGAAGCCCTGCTTCCGGTCAGCCAGACAGAGCCGATTTTCCAGGCAAAGAGATCAAGAGGCGTCCGGGAAAAATTCAGGACAATGGCCAGAGTGCTGAAAAACAGGAAAACCAGCGGTACGGTCATGAAGTGGAGATAACGGGAAAAAGGGATTCCACCCTTTTTTACGGTGAGAATCCCTGTAACAGCCAGCACAATGCAGGCCACGGCAATGGAGCGGCTGATGACGCACGCCAGAAGCGTGAGCACTGCAAAGATAAATTTTTCTCCGGCGTTCACATAGCGCAGCCGGGAATTATAGCAAAGCTTATCAATGACGATCATTTATTTTCCCATTTCTTACGTTCTACGAAACGGCCCATGCAGAAGGCCAGAATGCCTACACCGATACCGGTCTGGACACAGAACAGCATGCTTTCTACTTCTCCGGGCAGCTCGCCGCCGATGAGACGCTCCAGAATGGGCTCTGCCCAGGGCTCGTATGAGGAATCCACTTCCTCAACAACCGTGCTTCCGGCGTCGTCGGAACCGCCGAACTCGGCGTCCTTCAGCGCGAACAGCGGAATAAACGCAATCAGGATGACTGCAAAGATCAGTGCGATTACGGTACTCTTTTTCATTTACTTGTCCTCCTTTAAAAATCCGATGGCGCGAAGCTCCGGCTTTGCATAGGATTCCAGGGCGGAAATGATGAGAACGGTCAGGATTCCCTCAATGACTGCCAGCGGAATCTGGGTAGGAGCGAAGACCGCAAGGAATTTCAGGCAGGCGGTACCAATGGTAGTATCTGCGTGATGGGCAATTGCCAGCTGGAAAGCGGTTACACAGTAGGTAAACAGGTCGCCCAAGGCTGCAGCCAGGAATACACTTACATTCTTGTTCAGCTTTGTCTTCTGACAGAGCTTATAGATACCGAAGGACACGAAGGGGCCGGCAACAGCCATGGAAAAGGTGTTGGCGCCCAGAGTGGTCAGTCCGCCGTGAGCCAGCAGAATCGCCTGGAATAACAGTACGATAATACCTAAGATGCTGACAGCAGAGGGTCCGAAGAGCAGAGCGCCCAGACCGGTTCCGGTCATATGGGAGCAGCTTCCGGTTACGGACGGAATCTTTAGGGATGAGATGACAAATACAAAGGCGCCTGCCATGGCAAGCAGCGGAAGAGCCTTCCGGTCAGCCTTTAAGGTATTCTGGATGGAACGGAAGCCTGCCAGAAGGAACGGCAGACAGACAACACCCCAGGCTACGCAGAAGCCTGCGGGCAGGTAGCCTTCCATAATATGCATGGCATTTGCGCTGGGCGCGATTCCGAAGGCCAGAATGAAGGCTGCGGAAGCGGCAATGTAGCGTTTGGTACTTTTCTTCATAACACAAAGTTCTCCTTTAGCATAAAATAGCGTCTTTGAAACGCCGTTGTTCCAGTATATCCTACTGATAATTTTTGTCAATAAGCTATAGGGGTAGGGGTATAGGGGCAGAGGAAGCGCTTGTGTTTTCGCGGGTGTTTCGCTATAATAAATACGAAACGCAGAGAGATAAGAAGGAGCGTAATATATGTATTCATTTAAAAGCCGGGTCCGCTACAGCGAGGTGGGCGAGGATAAAAAGCTGTCGCTGAACAGTATCATTAATTATTTTCAGGACTGCAGCACCTTTCAGTCGGAGGAGCTGAACAATGGAGTGGAGCGTCTGGAGAAGCAGCACCGGGTCTGGGTACTTTCTTCCTGGCAGATCGTCATTGAGCGTTATCCGGATCTCTGTGAGGAGATCGAGACAGGCACCTGGCCCTATCATTTCAAAAATTTTATGGGCTACCGCAATTTTGTCATGCAGGACAAGGAGGGAAAGCGGCTTGCCTACGGAAATAGTCTCTGGAGCTTCCTGGACACAGATACGGGACTGCCGGTCCGGGTGCCGGAGAATATCGAGAAGGCATACGTGCTGGAGGAGAAGCTGGATATGAAGTACGCTTCCCGGAAGGTCCCGATGCCGAAGGAGGGAGAGACCGGAGAGCCGTTTCCGGTGCAGAAGCACCATCTGGACACCAACCATCATGTGAACAACGGTCAGTATATCCAGATGGCCCGGGAATATATTCCCGAGGATTTCCCGATCCATCAGTTGCGGGCGGAATATAAAAAATCAGCGGTACTGGGGGATATGATTTATCCGGTGACGGCCCTGGAGGACGGCCGCTATACGGTGGGGCTCTGCGACGAGTTGGGCCGGCCCTACGCGGTGGTAGAATTATCATAAGTATTATTTAAGCAAATTTCAACAGGAGGACGGAAACACACATGATTGAATTAGGAAAGAAACAGGAATTAACCGTAATAAAAAGAGTAGAGTTTGGTGTCTATCTCGGAGAGCAGGAGGGCGCGGAGGAGCGCGTGCTGCTGCCGAAGAAACAGGTGCCGGAGGGAACGGAAATTGGTTCCCGGCTGACCGTTTTTGTATACAAGGATTCCAAGGATCGTCTGATCTCCACCACCCATGAGCCGAAGCTGGAGCTGGGCGGACTGGCGGTTTTGAAGGTGGCCCAGGTAGGAAAAATCGGAGCCTTTCTGGACTGGGGTCTGGAAAAAGATCTGCTGCTGCCCTTCCGGGAGCAGACCAGACGGGTACATGAGGGGCAGGAGGTTCTGGTGGCCCTCTATATCGACAAGAGCAGCCGTCTCTGCGCGACCATGAATGTATACGAATATCTGGAGCTTTCGTCTCCTTATAAGAAGGACGACCGGGTCACAGGAACTGTCTACGAGATCAGCGAGGAGTTCGGCGCTTTCGTAGCGGTAGATAACCGTTATTCCGGTTTGGTACCCCGGAAGGATTTCCATGGGGGCGCAAAAATCGGCGATATCGTAGAAGCCCGGGTGACCGGCGTCCATGAGGACGGCAAGCTGAACTTAAGTCTCCGGGAAAAAGCCTATCTGCAGATGGACGCGGATGCGGAAAATGTGCTGAAGGTGATCGATGAATTTGACGGAGTCCTGCCCTTTACAGACAAAGCGTCGCCGGAAGTGATCGAGCGGGAACTGCATTTAAGCAAAAATGCGTTCAAAAGAGCGGTGGGAAGACTCTTAAAAGAAGGCAAAATAGAGATAACGGAAAAGAGTATCCGCAGAAAAATGTAAAAATTGTTAAAAAATTTTAAAAAATCAAAATAGTGCTTTCCAAAGCCGGATTTTGCGGTTATAATAGGGAAAGAAAAGAAAGGGGTGAATCAGAATGAAAGTACAGAACATTACCGATATCGATAAATTCTTCAAGGTAGTAGACAGCTGCAAGGGTAAGGTTGAGCTGGTTACAGGCGAGGGCGACAGACTGAACCTGAAGTCAAAGCTTTCCCAGTATGTATCGATGGCAAATATCTTCTCCAACGGAGAGATTCCGGAGCTTGAGATCATCGCATACGAGAAGGAAGACA
>CAKRTY010000149.1 GCA_934402125.1 uncultured Anaerosacchariphilus sp.
CTACCACCAGAATCGCGCCGTCGCAGGCCGCCAGGCTCCGGGATACCTCATAATTGAAGTCCACATGGCCCGGCGTATCGATCAGGTTAAAGATATACTCCTCGCCGTCCTGGGCCTTGTATACCGTACGGACAGTCTGGGCCTTGATGGTGATACCCCGCTCCCGCTCCAGGTCCATATTATCCAGCACCTGGGACTGCATCTCCCGGCTGGTCAGAAGGCCGGTCTGCTCAATAATCCGGTCCGCCAGGGTGGATTTGCCGTGGTCGATATGCGCAATGATACAGAAATTGCGGATCTTGCTCTGGTCAAATGACGTCATATAATAATTCCTCCGTTTATTCAGATTAAACCTCAAAAAGCGGGTGCGTCTATCCCGCCCGCTCGTGCTTTTCTCTTTTGTTCCATCAAATGTTACCACATTTTCCATCTATATGACAACCAGAACTTCTTTCTTTTCACAATTTAATCCCCCAGTACCCGGTGCAGCACGTCTGCCAGAGGCTCCATGGCGTTTTTCATTTCCTCCAGGGTATTGGTCTGGGCTCCGGCTTCCACAAGCAGGGACTTGGGTCTTAGGTGCAGGTTATAACGTAAGCCCTTCAGATAGATCTTCCGGCTGACCCCGGGATAGTAGGCTTCACAGGCCAGCTTCAGCTGCAGGGACAGGGCCAGATTCTCCCCGATATAGGGGTTATAGAGATAGGAAATGGGACCGTTCCGCCTGCTGTAGCTCAGACCGTTGAAAAACATAAACTGGGCCGTGGGCTTTCCATTTACCTCCGTCACCAGCCGGGTATCGTCTGCCACGCCGTCCCGGTGGAGATCCAGCAGCACCTCGATACTGGGATATTCTTCCAGAATATGTTTTACATCTTCCGCGGCCAGGGTATACGCCCGGTTCCGGTCCAGCTCTCCGTCTCTGTAATCATAGACATTCGTATTATGTATGACGTTGTAGCCGTACCGATCCCGGAGAAGCTCTGTAAGCCGCTCCCCCACGCCCACAATCGTCGTGGAGGCGTCTCCCTCCACCGAGTCCACAAAGCCCTCCTGGGAATGGGTATGGTAAATGAGAATCTGGGGCGCGCTGTTATCCTGCCTGAGGGTCATATCCATGGACAATAGCCGCTCCCCGTCCAGCAGATCACCGCTGATATCGGTATTATTTTCTATGATATAGAAGTTATTTTTCAGGAAATCAAAATCCGTCAGCTCCTCGATGCTGTATTCCCGGCCTGTGGGCATGCTTTCCGCCTCTTCTGTTTCTTCCGGAGTTTTTTCCGTGTTCTCCTCCGGGGTCTTCCGGTTTTCCTCCTCTGTCTGCTCTGCCAATGGAAAGGCCTCCCCTGTCTGCTGATCAATCTCATTTTCGTCCCGGACTCCGCCCTTGATCAGAATCTCATAGGCAGCCGTACTCTCTATCTCTGTGGCGTAGGACTGCTGCCCGGCCAGACAGGCGTAAAGGGGATAGACACCCACCGCCTGCCGAAGCACCCATTCGCCCGGACTCTTTGCCTCTCTCTTCCCATCTCCTGCCGCGTAAACCAGCCCCGGATAGAGAGTCTTTACAGCCGCCCGCCGGATATCGGTTTCCGTCTCCAGAAGCAGGGATTTCCAGAGAAAGGAGACCTTCTTCAGGGGTCTTAGCCGGATACTGCTGCCCAGAATATAGACGCCCATGACGCACATCAGGAGCCAGACGCCGATATTGCCCATGAGCCGGAAATTCTTTTTTCGTTTCCATTTTCGTTTCCATGCAAATTGCGCCACACCCGAACTTCCTCCCCGATCCTTCGCTTCTTTCCTTTCCTTATCTTATTCTTATTCCCGGGGCTGTCCGGGTATGTCAGGAGAGAGCCAGATTCAACGCCTCGGAAATGGTGTAGCTCAGCCGCCGCACCATCTCGTCCACATTTTTCGGCGTCACAAACATTCCGTTCAATCCTGGCGGTACGGCGTCCCGGTCCCCGGTGGCGTCATAGACGATGGTAGCCGCGTCCACCACCGTAGGCACGCCGATCGCCAGCACCGGAACCCCCACGGTCTCCTTTGACAGGCTGTTCCGATGGTTTCCCACGCCGGATCCCGGCTGGATCCCCGCGTCCGAAAGCTGAATGGTCCGGTTCAGCCGCCGGCTGCTGCGGGCTGCCAGCGCATCGATAACCACCAACTGATCCGGCTTTGTCTCCGCCACGATTCCTCGGACCACCTCCAGGGTCTCCATGCCCGTCTGGGCCATCACCCCCGGTACGATCGCGCTGACCCGATGTACCCGATCCCTGCCAAAGGCAGCCTTTCCGTATTCCCGTACCACATGGCGGGTGATCCGAAGCTGACTGACCGCCTCCGGTCCCAGGGCGTCCGGCGTCACCTCCCGGTTCCCTAAGCCTACCACCAGTATGGACTTCTCTTCCCTGACGTCCAGAAGCTTTTGAAGATACCCGGCCAGCTTCCCGGACACCTCCCGGTGATAATCCTCGTCCGGATCGGAAAGCCGGGGAGCCTCCAGGGTAATATAGGTGCCCACCGGCTTTCCCATGGCCTTCGCCCCATTTTCCGTCTGAATCCGGACCACCGTCACCCGGATATCCCGCTGCTCATCGTAGACCTCCTCCAGGGCCACGCCCCGCACCTCCACGTCCTCCTCAAACCGTTCCCTGGCCTCCAGCGCCAGATCGGTCCGCACCTGAAACTCTGCCATACTCTGCCTCCTGTCTCTGTTTTGCCCTTTCTTCTCCGGCATTCTAAATTTCTTTTTATATTTTTCGCTATTTTTTCAGAAATATGTATTGACAGAACTCTATTCCTGTCCTAAAATATATGAGTATGTTTTGTAAAGACGTCCGTGTCCGGCTTTTACGGAACATGTAAAAATAAGCTTATTTTAAAACATGGTTTGGAGGTGTACGGATTGGCTAACATTAAATCTGCAAAGAAAAGAATTCAGGTTGCCGAGACAAGAACAGCTAGAAATAAGGCTATCAAGTCTGAGGTTAAGACCGCTATCAAGAAAGTAGACGCTGCAGTTGCTGCAAAGGACGCTGAGGCTGCAAAGGCTAGCTTAAAGGCTGCTATCGCTACCATCAGCAAGGCTACTTCCAAGGGAGTTTACCACAAGAACACAACTTCCCGCAAGATTTCCCGTCTGACCAAGGCTGTAAACAGCATCGCTTAATTGAGATAGACGAAACAAAAAGAGACCCATTCCGTCATTTGGGTCTCTTTTTTTCTTTATGAGGTATTCTTTATGAAAATGCTGGCTGAAGATATCAAAAACGGAAATTTCAAGACTGCCTACCTGCTCTGCGGCGAGGAGGCCTACCTGCGCAACCAGTATAAAAACCGGCTGGTTCAGGCTCTCTGTGATCCCACAGACACCATGAATTTCTCCCGCTTTGAGGGAAAAAATATCCTCCCGGCAGAAATCATCAGTCTGGCGGACACCCTGCCTTTTTTTGCGGAACGACGGCTGCTTCTCATCGAGAACAGCGGCTTTTTCAAGAACAAATGCGACGAGCTGGCGGACTATCTGCCCTCCATGCCCGATTCTACCTGCATCCTGTTCGTAGAAACCGAGGTGGACAAACGGAATCGCCTCTATAAGGCCGTCCAGAAGCAGGGCCGGATCACCGAGTTCCAGACCCAGGATGAGCGTACCCTGATGAAATGGATTCTGGGCATGCTCAAAAAGGAAGACCGAAAGATCACCGAAGCCACCCTGCAGCTTTTTCTGGAACGCACCGGCACCGATATGGAAAACATCGCCATGGAGCTGGACAAACTGCTCTCCTACACAGCAGGACGCGACGTGATTACCTCCCAGGATGTGAATGACATCTGTACCGTACAGACCACCGGACAGATTTTCGAGATGATCCGCGCCCTGGCTGAAAAGAATCAGAAGAAGGCACTGGATCTCTATTATGATCTGCTGGCTCTGAAGGAACCGCCCATGCGGATTCTCTTTCTCATCGCCCGCCAGTTCAACCAGCTTCTCCTGGTCAAAAGTCTGGCTGCCAGAGGCTACGACAGGGCGGCCATCGCCTCCCGGGCAAAAATCGCCCCCTTTGTGGCCGGGCGCTGTATGACCCAGGCCAAAAGCTTCTCCACGGAGCAGTTAAAAAAGGCGGTACAGGACTGCGTGGAAGCGGAAGAGGCTGTAAAAACAGGACAAATCAGCGATACGCTCAGTGTAGAGCTGCTGATTCTGAAATACAGCAGATCCTAATCAGAGGAAGCTTCGAATCCAAAGCTTCTTTCCGCTACTCTCTACCCGGATGGCTCCGCACCGGTCGGTTCGCCATACCTTACTGTCTATGGCCTCCAGCCGCTCCAGGGTCTCCTGGTGTGGGTGTCCATAGGAATTATCCCTTCCGCAGGAAATCAGGGTAATCTTAGGCCCGACCTTCTGAAGCCACGCTTCGCTGCTGGATGTGCTGGATCCGTGATGGCCGGCCTTTAGAATGGTAAAGGGGCCTATATCCTGCTCTCTCTCCAGAATCTTTTGTTCTCCCTCTTCTCCCAGATCACCGGTCAGGATCGCCGAAAAGCTTCCCTCTCGCAGCGCCAGCGTCACGGAAGCCTCGTTGACGTCCGTACCGCTCCCTGTCTTCGACGGGTGAAGACAGGTCAGCACCGCTGCCGTATCCGAAAGAACGGCTCCCTGTTCGATTCTCCGCACCGATACCTTCCGCTTCCGGGCCATTTCCACCAGCCGCTGCCCCTTTTCCTCCTCGAGGGATCGTCCTGACAAAAGCAGCGTTTTTATCGAAACCTCTCCCGGCTCTCCCGTCCTTTCCAACAGTTCCTTTATCCCCGAGATATGATCCTCGTCTGTATGTGTAATCACCACATAATCCAGTTTTCTCACCCCCTCTGCCTTTAGA
>CAKRTY010000150.1 GCA_934402125.1 uncultured Anaerosacchariphilus sp.
ATCACCATCAAGGCCCAAACCGTCCGTACGGTATATAAAGCCCAGGACGGCGAGGAGTATATTTTTAACCTGATCGACACGCCGGGCCATGTGGACTTCAATTATGAGGTATCCCGGAGCCTGGCGGCCTGCGACGGCGCGATTCTGGTGGTAGATGCGGCCCAGGGTATCGAGGCCCAGACGCTGGCCAATGTATATCTGGCGCTGGATCATGATCTGGACGTGATTCCGGTGATCAATAAAATCGATCTGCCCAGCGCGGAGCCGCAGCGCGTCATTGACGAGATTGAGGACGTGATCGGCCTCGAGGCCCAGGACGCGCCCCAGATATCCGCCAAGACCGGCCTGAATGTGGATCAGGTGCTGGAGGCCATCGTACAGAGAATTCCGGCTCCCACCGGAGATCCGGAGGCGCCCCTGAAGGCCCTGATTTTTGACTCTGTCTATGATTCTTATAAGGGCGTTATCATTTTCTGCCGGATCAAAGAAGGTACGGTGAAGAAGGGAACGACGATCCGCATGATGGCTACCGGAGCCGAGGAGGAGGTCGTAGAGGTGGGATATTTTGGCGCAGGCCAGTTTATTCCCTGCGACGAGCTGTCCGCCGGTATGGTAGGCTACATCACGGCCAGCATTAAGAACGTCCGGGATACCCGGGTGGGCGATACCATTACAGACCGGGACAAGCCCTGCGACAAGCCCCTGCCCGGTTATAAGAAGGTACTGCCTATGGTTTACTGCGGCCTGTATCCGGCAGACGGAGCCAAGTATCCGGATCTTCGGGACGCCCTGGAGAAGCTGCAGCTCAATGACGCTTCCCTGCAGTTTGAGCCGGAGACCTCGATTGCCTTAGGCTTTGGCTTCCGCTGCGGTTTCCTGGGACTGTTGCATCTGGAGATTATCCAGGAGCGTCTGGAGCGGGAATACAACCTGGATCTGGTGACGACGGCCCCGGGCGTTATCTATAAGGTCTACAAGACCAACGGGGAGGTACTGGATCTGACCAACCCCTCCAACCTGCCGGATCCGGCGGAGATTGAGCACATGGAGGAGCCCTTCGTCAGCGCGGAGATCATGGTAACCACAGAGTTTATCGGCTCCATTATGGAGCTGTGCCAGGAGCGCCGGGGCGTATATCTGGGCATGGAATACATGGAGGAGACCCGTGCCCTCTTAAAATACGAGCTTCCGCTGAATGAGATTATTTATGATTTCTTCGACGCGCTCAAATCCCGTTCCCGGGGCTACGCGTCCTTTGACTACGAGATGAAGGGCTACGAGACGGCGGATCTGGTGAAGCTGGATATCCTGATCAATAAGGAAGAGGTGGACGCCCTGTCCTTTATCGTATACAGCAGTACCGCCTACGAGCGTGGACGGAAGATGTGCGAGAAGCTGAAGGACGAGATCCCGAGACATTTGTTTGAGATTCCGATCCAGGCAGCCATCGGCGGCAAGGTGATCGCCCGCGAGACCGTCCGGGCTATGCGTAAGGATGTTCTTGCCAAGTGCTACGGCGGCGATATCAGCCGTAAGAAGAAGCTTCTGGAGAAGCAGAAGGAAGGAAAGAAGCGGATGCGCCAGGTGGGCAACGTGGAGATTCCCCAGAAGGCCTTCATGAGCGTGCTTAAGCTGGACGATAAATAAACGGGAAATGAACATGAAAAAAAAGCTTGGAATCTATATCCATATTCCCTTTTGTGTGCGCAAATGCGCCTACTGTGATTTCCTGTCCGCGCCGGCGGACGCGGAAACCAGAGGGGCCTATGTGCGGGCGCTTAAGGAGGAGATCCGCACAGCCGGGGAGCTGGACGGAAGCTATGAGGGCGCGACCGTCTTTTTCGGAGGCGGCACTCCCTCTCTTTTGGCAGGAGATGAGCTGGCAGGGATTCTCGATGAGATTTCCGGGCAGCTCCTTTTGCGTTCTGACGCGGAGATTACAGTGGAATGCAATCCGGGAACCCTGGACAGGAAAAAACTGGAAGCCTATAAAAGGGCAGGAATCAACCGCTTAAGTATCGGGCTTCAGTCGGCGGATAATCGGGAGCTTCGCGCGCTGGGACGGATTCACACCTGGGAAGAGTTCCGGGAAAATTATGAAGAGGTGCGTAAGCTGGGCTTTTCCAACGTCAATGTGGATCTCATGTCCGCCCTGCCCGGACAGACCCGGGAGGGCTGGAGGACCACCCTGGAAAAGGTGACGGCTCTGAATCCGGAGCATATCTCCGCCTACAGCCTGATCATTGAGGAGGGCACCCCTTTTTATGAGAAGTACCGGGAGGGCGGCTCCTGTGAGGCTGAGCTTCCGGGAGAAGATCTGGATCGGCTGATGTATGAGGACACCAGGGCGTTTCTGCGGGAAAAGGGCTATGAACGCTATGAGATTTCCAATTACGCAAAGCCCGGCTATGAATGCCGCCACAACCTGTCCTACTGGGAACGGACGGATTATAAGGGCTTCGGGATCGGCGCTGCTTCTCTTCTGAAGGAAGTGCGCTATAAAAACAGTACGGATTTACAGGAATACCTGAAGGGACATTTTTCCTATGAAAGCGTGGAGCCCTTAAGTGAAAAGGACGCGCTGGAGGAAACCATGTTTCTGGGGCTGCGGAAAATGAAAGGTATCGTTCTGAACGATACGATCCGCAGGATTTACGGAAAAAAGATAAAGACCTTGACAGAGGAGGGACTGCTTTGGCAGTCTGAAAACCGTCTCGGTCTGACAGACAGGGGGATCGACATCAGTAATTATGTGTTATCGGAGTTTTTGCTGGATGAAAAACCATAGGGCGCTGACTGTGCTTCTGGCGCTTCTGGCGCTGTTTTTGCTCGCGCCGCCGCTGGTACTGACAAAGGTGCAGGTGAATTTTGCGGACAGGGATTATACAAAGGCAGATGATTTGAAAATACTGACCTCGCGGAGCGATACTGTGATTCCCTTTTCCGGACTCCGGACCACTTATGGACGGAAGGATAAGAGCCGGGTATACTTTCTGGATCCGATTTATCGGAAGGGAAGCTATCTCAGGCGTATCGATCCCATCGATACAGAATACGAAGAGCCTGTCCGGATTCAGAGTATAGAGGTCAGCTGCAACGGCAGAAAGGGCTTCGTACTGAAGGGAGAGGAAATCCTGTCTTATTTTACACTGAATGATCAGGCCGAGGCTGTGGAAAACAGCGACGGAGTGCTAGAGCTTCGGATTACAGGCGCGGATTCCCAGCTGCTTCCCCGGGAAGCCTTTTGCCAGCGGTACGCGACCGTGGCCAGACAGAGCGCCCGGCTTGGAATTTTATTTCTGGGTATATTCGGCGCGGTGGTTTACGGTCTGGTTGCAGGCTATGGAAGGATCAGACGGTCAGACCCGGGGAAACGGTGGATGGACGCAGCGGACGTCTGCCTGCTTCTGGTGGCAGTCGGCGCTCTGACACTGATGACATGGACCTCTTTTTACGGGGATCACAAGCTGAATCCGGATGAGTGGGAGACCCGGGACGCGGTACGGTTTTATGAAGAGCATACGCTGCCGCCGGACGTGCGGGATGAGGCGGTGGCGCCTACCATTGGTACCTACGGAACCACCAGACTTACGGAGAAAACCCCCTATTATCTCTATGCGGGCAAGCTGGCCCGGTTGGTTTCGGTGCCGAACCGGGAGCGCTTCTTTGGCCTGTGCCTGGGCTTCCTTTTGTTTGCGTTCGTGCTTTCCAGGCTTCGCTCCTGCAGATGGCTGACGGCGGCTGTCTTTCTGACGCCCCAGGTCTGGTACCTCTATTCCTACGGAACCTCCGACGCCCTGGATTACCTGACGTCGGTGCTGGTGTTGTATCAGCTTACATTTCCGGAAAGTATGCTGCACCGGCTGTTTACGCCTGGCCGGAGCCGGAAAAACCTGAGACGCTGTCTGCTTCTGGGCCTTTTGTTTGCCCATGTGATGATGGCTAAGGCCAATTATGATGTGATTCTGATTTACGCCTTTCTAATGCTTCTGGTACCCCTGCTGGAGGCAGGGCGGGAGGAACGAAGGGAGCTGTTTTGGAAATATCTGCTTCTGGTACTGGTATCCGGCGCGTTCCTGGCGGTGCGGCTGGGCTTTGATTTCCTGCATTATGGTTTTCAGAAAAGTGAAATCCTGCGGGAAATCATGGTGGAACGCGCGGTAGACAGTCTGAATCCGGCCCTGGATCAGGCCGGTTGGGAATGGTATTTCCAGATGCACGCCCAGGGAATCTCTTTTCGGGACTTCCTGATGAACTATGGATTATTCGGCAGCCTGTTCCGTTCCTTTACCGGAGTCTATGGCGGTATGAAAATTCAGACGCCCGGTCGATATTATCTGGTCATGGGCGCCCTTTATGTGGTATTATATCTGATAACAGGGTACGGCGTCCGAAGAAACGGAAGCCAGACGGCGAAGCGGCAGGGACGATTGCTTTATATACCGGCGCTTATTTCCCTGCTTCTGGTTTTTTATAACGGTTATATTCTGGATTTTCAACCCCAGGGACGTTATATGCTGCCAGTCCTGATTTTCATGGCCCATGGTCTTTCCCTGGGAGGGAAGGTTACAGAGAAAAAATGGTATCAGCTGGTGATTTGCGCGACAGCGCTGCTGGGGCTTTATTCCTTTGCCACAGGCGTTCCCCAGCTCTGGGCTATGTGAGCAGATACAAGAGGAGGAGCTTAAGAGTGATAAAAGAAGTGATATTTGATATTGACGGTACGCTTTATGATTATGAAAGAGGAAATGCGGAAGGTGTGGCGCGGATGACTGCCTATGCAGAAAAAGAGCTTGGTATTGGTCCGGAGGAATTTATGGCGGAATATAAGAGATTGTATGAGGAAGCCAAGAAGTAGCTGGGAACGGACAATGCGACCATTCACAG
>CAKRTY010000151.1 GCA_934402125.1 uncultured Anaerosacchariphilus sp.
GATAAGCCCGGTCCGGGAAGGACTCCATTCGATCTCCTTCAAGGTGGTCTCCCGAAGCTCGTCAGCCCACTTAAAGGCCATGGAATTCCGGGGGAACTTGGCTGTCCTGCCCAAGGACTCGCCGTAGGCGATATCATCGTACAGCGCCACCAGACCGTCAGACGGATATGCGTTGCTCTCGATATGTCCCGCAAACCAGTCCATAGCCTCCGGCAGAGTTGCCTCCGTAACTACCTTATATTCCACTACCTCGAAGCCCTGCTCCCGAAGCCACAGAAACTGCTGTTCTCTGGAATTCTTAAAGTCCACGTTCTCCGCCCGCACCAGGGCAAAGGCAAAGAAATGGACGTTTCGCTTTGCTGTAATCTCATTGTTCAGCTGCCGCACCGAGCCGCTGCACAGATTTCTCGGATTCTTATATCTGGCGTCCGCCTCCGGAATCTCCTCGTTGATACGCTCGAATTCCCGGTAGCCGATCACTGCCTCTCCCCTGAGCACCAGCTCTCCCTGAAAGGGAATCCGCAGGGGCAGGTTTTTAAAAACCTTCGCATTGTTGGTGATCACCTCGCCTACCTCGCCGTTTCCTCTGGTAACGGCCTTATAAAGAGTTCCCTCCCGGTAGGTAAGCACGATGGTCAGGCCGTCCAACTTCCAGGAAAGCAGCGTCCGGTGATCTCCGATCCAGGATCCCAAAGCCTCCCGATCCTTGGTCTTGTCCAGGGATAGCATGGGACTCTCGTGGCGCTCCTTGGGAAGTTCGCTTAAGACTTCATAGCCCACATGCATGGTCGGGCTTCCGGCCAGAACGGTTCCCGTCTCCTTTTCCAGAGCCGCCAGCTCATCATACAGCGCGTCATACTCATAATTGCTCATAAGCTCCCTGGCCTCCTGGTAATAGGCCCGTCCTGCCGCGTTCAGTTTTTCTGTCAGCTCCTTCTGCCGCGTTTTCATTTCTTCTATCTTATTCATCTCTGCCATCCTAATTTTTTGAATCCTTCAGAAGCTCCTGAAGCTCCTCCAGGTCCCGGTCTGTGATCTTCCGCCAGGTTCCCGGCTTCATGCCCTTCAATTCTATATTGAGCACGCGAATCCGCTTCAGGTGCTCCACATGATATCCCAGAGTTTCACACATCCGGCGGATCTGCCGGTTGTACCCCTGTGTCAGCACAATGCGAAAGCTGCATTTTCCAAGTTTTTCCACTTCACAGGGGCGGGTTACCGCATCCAGCAGCACCTCTCCCTTTTCCACCTTCCGAATCCGGACGCCGGACGCCATTTTCTGCAAAAATGCCTCCGTCAGGGGCTTGTTGACACGCACCAGATATTCCTTTTCGTGCCGGTTGGTGGAACGCATCATCCGGTTCACCAGGCTTCCGTCGTTGGTCATCAGAATCAACCCTTCCGAATCCTTATCCAGACGCCCGATGGGATAGATCCGGCTGGGATAGCCCACGTAATCTACGATATTGCGTTTTTCCCGTTTGTCCGTGGTGCAGATGACGCCCACCGGCTTGTATACCGCCAGCAGGATCTGCTCTTCCTTCTCACCGCCGAGAATCACATCTCCCACCTGAACTCTCTGTCCGGGCTGAATTCTCTGCCCCATCTGCGCAGGCTCGCCGTCTACCAGCACCTTGCCTGCTTCTATCATTCTGTCCGCCTCGCGTCTGGAGCATACGCCGGCTTCACTTAAATATTTATTCAGACGAATTTCTTCCATAATCTCCTCCCGCCGCAGTGCGATCATATTTTTATGCAACAGGGGATTCCATCGAAAATTCCTGTTACATAAAAAACAGCAGCAGCGAACGGATTTTAAAAATCCGTCCACCACTGCTTATTATACTGGATATTTTCCAAGGAAGCAAGAAATACCTCCCGGGATTAGCAAACTCCCTGTGCCAGCATTGCGTTGACAACCTTCTCGAAGCCTGCGATATTCGCGCCTACCACATAATTCTTCGCATAGCCGTAGCGCTCCGCAGCGTCTGCGGCATTGCGGAAGATATTTACCATAATGTTCTGCAGCTTTGCGTCTACCTCCTCAAAGCTCCAGCTCAGGCGCTCGCTGTTCTGGGACATCTCCAGCGCTGAGGTTGCCACGCCGCCTGCGTTAGACGCCTTGCCCGGAGCGAACAGAATGCCATGCTCCTGAATATACTGGGTTGCCTCCAGAGTAGTCGGCATATTCGCGCCCTCTGCCACTGCGATACAGCCGTTGGCAGCCAGGGCTTTCGCGTCCTCTAAGAGCAGCTCGTTCTGTGTAGCGCAGGGAAGCGCCAGATCTGCCTTTACGCTCCATACGCCGCGGCCCTCATGGTACTCGGAATTGGGACGGTACTTTTTGTACTCGGTCAGACGGGCACGGTTTACCTCTTTGATCTCCTTCAGAGCTGCCACATCGATGCCCTCCGGATCGTATACCCAACCGTTGGAATCGCTGCAGGTCAGAACCTTTACACCCAGCTGTGTCGCCTTTTCAATAGCGTAGATTGCCACATTTCCGGAACCGGAAACCAGAGCTGTCTTGCCTGCGATATCGATACCGTTGGCCTTCAGCATTTCCTGGGTGAAATACAGAAGACCGTAGCCGGTTGCCTCGGTTCTCGCCAGAGAACCGCCGTAGGAAAGTCCCTTTCCTGTCAGGACGCCCTCATAAAGTCCTGTCAGTCTCTTGTACTGGCCGAACATGTAGCCAATCTCTCTTGCTCCGGTTCCGATATCGCCTGCCGGAACGTCGGTGTCCTTGCCGATATGTCTGTAAAGCTCTGTCATAAAGCTCTGGCAGAACGCCATAACCTCACGGTCGGATTTTCCCTTCGGGTCAAAATCAGAACCGCCCTTGCCGCCGCCGATGGGCAGACCGGTCAGGGAGTTTTTGAAAATCTGCTCAAATCCGAGGAATTTGATAATGCCTGCGTTTACGGACGGATGGAGACGAAGTCCTCCCTTGTAGGGTCCAATTGCGCTGTTGAACTGGATCCGGTAACCTACGTTTACCTGAACCTGTCCCTTATCATCTACCCACGGAACACGGAATTTTACCTGACGCTCCGGCTCGACCAGACGCTCCAGAATGGCCTCTCTGCGGTACTGCTCCTCATGCGCTTCCACCACCGGACGCAGAGACTCCAGAACCTCTTTTACTGCCTGATGAAACTCCGGCTCGCCCGGATTCTTTGTTACAACGGATTCGATCACTTCATCAACGTAAGACATTTTTCATTTCCTCCTCTTGTTTCTCCCTTTTATTTTTGGGTACAAAAAAAGGCGTACCAAACAAGAAACGCGTTATACTCTTCACGCTTCTTTTTGACGCCTTTGTCGTGGTTTATTATGCCACGGTTTCTTTTCTTTTGCAAGGCTTTTTTTTAGAAAATCCAAAATTATTTTCATTTCCGGAAATTATCTCTCAAATATTTTTGTTTTTCTCCCGTCTATACCGGGTCATTTAAATAACTTTTCAGCCGCTCGATATTCTTCTCCTCAAAATCCATCAGCTCCTCCGCCAGCTCGCAATACTCCCGCTTCGCCTCCCGGTTTTTCTTTACTGTCTTCATCAGATCCGTGATTCCCTTCGCGTTGCCCTCCATCATCAGTTCAGCCATATGCTCTGTGCTGGTATTTAAAAGCGTCCCGGCCTGCAGAGAGGTCCAGCTCCTGGCCTTTTCCAGTGCCGAAGCATCCTCCGGCTTCTGGCTGGCTTTTCGTATCTCCTCCGCCGCCCTGTCCTCGAAGCTCAGGAAACGCACCGCCTGCCGGTTCAGATCCAGGGCCAGATCCTCGTCCTCAATCTTGCTGATCACCGCATTGATGGCCTCCATCCCTTTCCGGCTGCTGCGATACGTCTCATTCAATACTGCAAAATCCGCATTCGTAAGCATAAAAAAATCTCCCTTCCATGAGCCGCCCTTTCCGGGCTTTGCTCATAGAATATGGAGATTTTTCTGAATTATTCACATCTTTTCACTGCTTACTCCAGGAACTCGGTCTTGCAGTAGCATTCTTTTCCGTTGTAGCTTATCTTGCTCCAGCCGTTATCATAGCTCTCGATCTGCGTCACATGCTCACCCTGGTAAGCAGTTCCCAGATACTCGGCGTCAGTGCTGGCATCCGCGCGCAGGCGGACGCTTTCTTTGAAGCGTGTCTCACGGTTCTGGGCAGTGGCGCTATTCTCCTCCGGCGCAGCTTCGTCCTCTGCCGACTCCTCTGTAGCTTCTTCTGTAGTCTCTTCCGCCGGTTCCTCCGGCGCAGCCTCCTCTGTATTCTCCTCCGGCGCTGCCTCTTCGGTGTTCTCCTCCTCCGCGGAAGCCTGGGCAATCTTCAGGTAACGCTCCTCCTGCTTTGCCAGGTTCTCGTCCGCAGCCTTGGCCTCCTCATACTTGGTCTTTACTTCTTCCCGGAGCGCCATTACATCGTCCTCCTGGGCTACCTTTTCCACGTAAGCGTTCAGCTCGTCGCTGGCCTCTCCGTTAAAGATTACCAGATTTCCCTCGTCATTGGTATATACATACAGCGGGGAAAGTCCCGGCGCCGGCGTATCGATCTGGGCAAACTTCAGCTCATAGTATACAAATACCAGATAGGAGCCTTCCTCCATTCCCTTTTTGGTATAGCAGGAAATGTTCTGATAGCCCTCTACCAGATCCCGGGAACGCAAAATCCGGTTCTGCTCCTCCTCGCTGATCTGATCCTCTACAGAAGCAAGTCCTTCCACATCTCCGGCAGACATACAGTCATAGTACTTCTGCACCAGCTCATTGACCTCGGGGTATGCGTCCTGCT
>CAKRTY010000152.1 GCA_934402125.1 uncultured Anaerosacchariphilus sp.
TACGCCTGCCAGCTTGTCATAATATCTCTGCTGTGCGTTCACGCGGATAAAGTTCAGGTCAAACTGACCTTCTGGTCCAAAGATCTGTTCCACCTCGTCTCCCTCGTTCTTGCGAAGAAGACCATGATCTACGAATACACAGGTCAGCTGTTTTCCGATAGCTCTGGACAGAAGTCCCGCTGCCACGGAAGAATCCACACCGCCGGACAGAGCCAGCAGTACGCGGCCGTTTCCGACCTTCTCCCGGATATCCTTTATGGTATTCTCCACAAAAGAGTCCATTCTCCAGTCTCCTGCGCACTGGCAGACATTCTTCACGAAGTTATTGATCATCTTCGTTCCCTCAGCGGTATGCAGTACCTCCGGGTGGAACTGAATCGCGTAAAGCTTGTGCGCCTCGTCCTCGGCGGCTGCCACCGGGCAGTCTGCCGTATGGGCTGTAATCTCAAAGCCCGGCGCAATCCGGGAAATATAATCAAAATGACTCATCCAGCAGATCGTCTTCGGACTTACGCCCTCAAAAATCCTGGAATCTTTTTTATCAACCAGAACTTCTGTCTTTCCATACTCTCTTACATCCGCGCGCTCTACTCTGCCGCCAAGCACATGGCTCATCAGCTGGGCGCCATAGCACAGACCCAGAACCGGGATACCAAGCTTAAACAGCTCCTCCGTATAAGTCGGTGAATCCGGCTCATAACAGCTGTTCGGTCCTCCCGTCAGGATAATTCCTTTGGGATTCATCGCTTTGATTTTTTCGATATCAATCTTATAAGAATAAATTTCACAGTATACATTACATTCTCTGACACGGCGCGCCACCAGCTGATTGTACTGGCCGCCAAAGTCGAGGACAATGACCATTTCTCTATCCAATCCGTATATCCTCCTGTTATTATTATGATGTACGTTCCACAGTTTAACCTGCTATGTTACATTATATGCGATCCTTTTCTCCTTGACAAGTTCCAAATCTGGTATACCTTTGTCCTTTTTTTCATACTTTAACACAAACAGGAAAGGATTCATGCCCTATGAAATACACTGCCGGTCCCCACGAACCTCTGCGCGGACAAAATACGCTGAAAGACAGCCACAAAAAGACGCCTGTGGAAACCTTTCTGGAACAGTTAAATGATCCTCTGATTTTCGTCCTTTTTGTGGCTGCTGCCATTTCCATCCTTCTGGGAGAATTCAGCGACGCTCTCATTATCCTGACCGTTATCCTGGTAAATGCCCTTGTCGGCGTCGTACAGGAGGACAAAGCCCAAAAAGCCCTGGACGCCCTGAAGCAGATGACAAGTCCCACAGCCCTGATCCGGGAAAATGGCAGAATCACGGAAATTCCGGCCCGGAATCTGATCCCGGGAGATGTGGTCTGCCTGGACGCCGGCAGGCAGGTTCCGGCCGATCTGACGCTTACCTCCGCCGTCAGCCTGAAGCTGGAGGAATCCTCCCTGACAGGGGAATCCGTTCCGGTAGAAAAAGTGGCGGGAGATCCGGTTTTTATGTCAACCAATGTCACCTATGGACGGGGCGAAGGCGTCGTCACCGCCATTGGCATGGACACCCAGGTTGGACACATCGCCAGCCTCATTGACAGCAATCCCGGGGAAACGACGCCCCTGCAGCGCAGGCTTGCGGATCTGGGACGTATCCTGAGCATCGTTTCTGTCATTCTCTGCGCCCTTCTGTTTGTCGTTGCAGTCCTACAGAAACGCGATATCCCGGAAATGCTGATTACCGCGATTTCTCTGGCGGTGGCAGCCGTTCCGGAGGGCCTGCCCGCTGTCGTAACCCTGGTTCTGGCTCTGAGCGTCTCCCGCATGGTGCGGGTCCACACCATTGTCAAACGCCTTCCCAGCGTGGAAACCCTGGGCTGTGTCAGCACCGTCTGTTCCGACAAGACCGGCACGCTGACCCAGAACCGCATGACCGTGACCGCCTGTTGGACCGACGGAAGGCTGGTGGAGGCTTCCCGACTGGATCCGGCCCGGGATCACCTTTTTCTCACCGGCCTGGCTCTCTGCAATGACGCTGTGCGGGATCCGGACTCCCGACTGGGAGACCCTACGGAGCTAGCGCTTCTGGATTTGGCCGGGCGCTTTGGCCTGTCCCGTCCTGCCCTGGAGCAGACGCAGCCCCGTATCGATGAGTTGTCCTTCGATTCCCAGCGGAAAATGATGACAACCCTCCATCGACAGGGGAACGGCACCATTTCCTATACCAAGGGTTCCCCGGACATCATTCTCAGTCGCTGCGACACCCTTTGGGAGCATGGACAGACAGTCCTTTTAAGTCCCTCCAGGCGCCGGGATCTGGAAACAGTTCTCCACGCCCTGTCCGGCCGGGCTCTCCGGCTTCTGGCTCTGGCCATGCGAACCAATGATCGGAGGCCGAAAGAGGAGGGGCTCACCTTTCTTGGTATCGTAGGCATGATGGATCCCATCCGCCCGGAGGCCGTACAGGCTATACAGGATTTCAAAAAAGCCGGCGTGCGAACCGTTATGATCACAGGGGATCGGCCGGACACAGCTCTTGTCATTGCCCGCGAGCTTGGCATTGCCCGGAAAGCCTCCGATTGTCTGAGCGCAAATCAGATCGACAGCCTCTCTGACCGGCAATTTGCCCAAGAAGCCCTGCGCTGCTCTGTCTTTGCCCAGGTATCCCCTACGCACAAGGTTCGGATCGTCCGGGCGCTTAAGGCGTCCGGGCATATCGTGGCCATGACCGGCGACGGCGTCAATGACGCTCCCTCCCTGAAGGCCGCCGATGTGGGCGTAGCTATGGGAATGACCGGAACCGATGTGGCAAAAAATGCCGCAGACCTGATCCTGACAGATGACAATTTTGCCACCATCGCCAGCGCCATTGCCGAGGGCCGGGGAATCTATGCCAATATCAAAAAAGCCGTACTCTTTCTGCTGTCTTCGAATTTTGGGGAAATCATAACCATGCTGGCAGCCATTCTACTGAATTTCAATCCGCCGCTGAAGCCCGGTCACATTCTCTGGATTAACCTGATTACGGACAGCCTGCCTGCTCTGGCGCTCGGTGTCGATCCGGAGGATCCGTCCCATTTTATGCGGCGGCCGCCCCGTCCCCGGGACGAAAGCCTGTTTGCCTCCGGCGGACTCTCCTGCACGCTCTTCTACGGCTTTCTCATTGCCTTTATCAGCACAGCTGCCTTTCTGTGTCTGCCTGTGGAGAGCATCCGCCATGCAGGGCTTCCGCTGACCCTGGACCATTTACGTACCCTTCTTGGGGAGCCCGGGCTTCTGACCCGCTGTCAGACCTATGCGTTCACCGTGCTTGGGATCTCCCAGCTCTTCCACGCCATAGGCATGCGGGATGTGGAAACCGGCTTTTTCCGCATGAATCACCTGGAAAATAAGCTGATGCTGGCTGCCTTCTTCCTGGGCGTCGGCCTGCAGGCCCTGGTAACCGAATGTCCCTTTTTCGTAACTGCCTTCGGAACCTGCCGTCTCGCTCCGGAGGAGTGGCTGCGTCTGATCCTCCTGTCGGCTGTGCCGCTGCTGGCCCATGAGCTGCTGATTTTTATCCATTCATTCTCCAGAACGCCAGAAGTATGAGGATTCCGCCTCCCAGAAGTCCCGGCCGGAACCGCATACTCTTACACAGGCGCGCCCCGCATTGCTCTCCCAGCAGCAATGCGGCCAGTCCGGTCAGAAGCCCGAAGACAAATGCGGCAGCCAGATACCCCGCTTCCCCTGTACCCGCTCCGATTCCGCCCGCCAGACTGTCCAGAGAAAGCGCAGCGCTCAACGCCAGGGCCTCCGGGCTGCTTATCACCTGATCCTGATTTTTATCTGCTTTTGTCACAGCCTCCCGGGGCGGGCGTTCCCAGAGATTCCAAAGTCCAAGCCCCGCCAGCAGAGCGGCCCCCAGAATGCGGGATATTTTTTCCGGGAAATAATTTTCCACCGCGCCGCCCAGTCCCATGGACAAGGTCAGGACCAGAGCCGGCAGCCCGGTCATGCAAAAGCGGGCAGCCGATGATAATCGGATTCTGCCCGCTCCATATGTGAACCCAACGGCAAAGATGTCGACCGACAGGGCCGCCGCCAGTAAAAATAGCTGTACCAGAACAGAAAACATACTTTCACCTGATTTTAAGGTTTAGTTTATCATATTCTGGAAAATCAATTCCGGAAGCGCTTAATAGTACATACCGGAACTAATCGCGGAGGAAATTGCCACTCCGAAAACAGCAATCAGAATGATATAAATCACCAGCACAATGGCTGTAAAAATCAGACATGCCTTGAAATAATTGGACTTACTCTTCTTCTCCCTGGTGCTGAAGGCCCACACAAACATCATGACAATATTCACGCAGGGAATCAGAAGAATCAGCATACTAATCAGCCATTCGCCCATGGTTACCGGCTCCTCCAGATCACTCTGAGGTTCACGATACTGGTTTTGCAGCTGTTCCTGAATCGGCTGCTGATACGGATCCGGATAAGGCTGCTGATATCCTGTATCGTCGGTTCTTTTTGCTTCTGTCTGTGCGTCGTTGTTATACCAATCCTCCATCGCACTGTCCTCCTCATTTGCTTGTACTTTTACAGGCTGCCACATCCCGGGCTCCCGTTTTCATAGTTATAATATCAGTGTATCATGTTCTGTCTGTTCCGACAATCCACTTCATAAAACCTTAACTTTTACATTCCCCTCAGCAGCTCATACAGCGTTTTACCCGGATCCATTACACTGACCGGAAAGCCGTACAGCAGTCTCCACAGATACAACAAA
>CAKRTY010000153.1 GCA_934402125.1 uncultured Anaerosacchariphilus sp.
CTGGACACCCTGATTCAGGAGTCTGATTTTATTACGATACATTCTCCTTTAACGGAAGAAACAAAAAATATGTTTGGAGCAAGAGAGTTCCAGATGATGAAAAAAGACGCAATTCTGATCAACACAGCCAGAGGTGGCATAGTGGATGAAACGGCTCTTTATACTGCATTAAAGAATGGAAAAATCAGAGCGGCGGGTTTAGATGCAACTGTGCAGGAACCGCCGTATGATAGTCCGCTGTGTACGCTTCAGAATTGCATTATTACTCCGCATGCCGGAGCGGCAACCAAAGAAGCCAGCAGCAAGATGAGTTTGATGGCGGCACAAAATGTGGTAGATGTGTTGGAAACAGGAAATTGCAGTTATAAAATTTAGAAAAAGACAAAGAACAGGCAATACAAGGGAAATAATTTGCCTGTTCTTTGTCTTATATTTTGATAATCTTTGTCCATACTAGGAAAAAAGGAAAAGGAGATTATCAAAATGAAAGGTTTGCAGATTGAGAAGGTTATCGGCAGGGAAATCCTGGATTCCCGGGGGAATCCCACAGTGGAGGCTGAGGTAATACTGGCAGACGGCAGCGTAGGCCGGGGAGCTGCCCCAAGCGGCGCGTCTACGGGGGAATTTGAGGCGCTGGAGCTGCGGGACGGGGATAAGGGCAGATATCTGGGAAAAGGCGTTACAAAGGCGGTAGAGAATGTCAACCGAATTATCGGGGAGGCGGTGAAAGGACTGGAAGCTTCCGATATCTATGCGGTAGACCGTGTCATGATGGAGGCAGACGGAACCGGGGACAAGTCCGGGCTGGGCGCAAATGCAATTCTGGCAGTTTCCATAGCCACCTGTCGGGCAGCTGCAATGGCTCTTAATATTCCGCTGTATCGCTTCCTGGGCGGTGCCGGTGGAAATGGTCTTCCGGTTCCGATGATGAATATCTTAAATGGCGGCTGTCATGCGCTCTCATCCGGATTGGATGTGCAGGAATTTATGATTATGCCGGTGGGCGCACCGTCCTTTAAAGAGTGCTTAAGATGGTGCGCGGAGGTTTTTCATGGACTGGCTTCGATTCTGCAGGGAAGAGGGCTGGCAACCTCTGTGGGAGACGAGGGAGGTTTCGCTCCGGCGTTACAGTCTGATGTAGAGGCTATTGATACCATTCTGGAGGCAGTAAAGAAGGCTGGATACGAGCCGGGCAAGGACTTCATGATCGCAATGGACGCAGCTTCTTCTGAGTGGAAGAGCGAGAAGGGTAAGGGCTTCTACAAGTTGCCGAAGGCTGGCACAGAGTTTACGGCAGAGCAGCTCATCGAGCACTGGGCAGATCTTTGCGAGAAGTATCCGATTATCTCTATCGAGGATGGCCTGGATGAGGAAGATTGGGAAGGCTGGAAGAAGCTGACTGCTCGTCTGGGCGACAAGGTACAGCTGGTAGGCGACGACCTGTTCGTTACCAACACAGAGCGTTTGGCCAAGGGTATCGAAATGGGCTGCGGCAATTCCATCCTGATTAAGCTGAACCAGATCGGTTCGGTATCCGAGACGCTGGAAACGATTCAAATGGCCCATAGGGCTGGATATACAGCGGTTGTGTCCCACAGATCCGGCGAAACGGAGGATACCACCATCGCGGATCTGGCAGTGGCGTTCCATACCGGCCAGATAAAGACGGGAGCGCCCAGCCGGAGCGAGCGTGTGGCAAAATACAACCAGCTGCTCCGCATCGAGGAGCAGCTGGGGAAGGGCGCGGTTTACCCGGGAATCCGGGCGTTTCATGTGAAATAGCTTTTATAGCCTGACTTTATTTTGCTTCAAAAACGGCGGTGATTTCTGTATTTCCCTGAAGCTGTATCAGGATCTCTTCCTCGTTGACGCTGCCGGACAGAACGGTTCCATTTTCTAATTCCCAGCCCGCAAACTGATATCCCTTTGCGGGCTCTGCTTTCAGGGTTATCGGATAATCGGTGTAGTACCGGCCGTTCCAGCTTCCGTTGGAAAGATCCGGGGTGATGGTGTTCAGAGTAACGGTTCCGCCATCGGTTTCGGAACTACTTTCCGGATCTGCGTCTGCAGTCTGGATAGAAAGCGTCAGATCCACCAGGTCTCCGGTCAGTTCAAAGTGTTCGGCAAGAGCAGGAACAATGGAGCTGAAGCGGTTTTCGAAGAAAATACGGAGGGCTTCGATCTGATCTTCGAAGCTGTCATACCAGGGAACTGTGTTCCAACGCTGCCAGCTGAGAGCTGCCTGGTCTGCGTATTGGGTTTTCAGCTGATCCAGTAAAACATTGACCCGCTCCGGACAGAAATTCTCGTTGGCCATGTCCAGAAAGGTCAGAACAAACTGGCGACGGAAATCTTCATTTTGCATAAGAGCAGGCAGAGGTTCCGAGTCAAGAAAGCCTGCGGAATAGTAACCGGCGTGCTCTGTAAAGGTGTCCATGAGCCAGGGCTCGTTATTTTCCCACTCGGTTCCCACAGCCAGAGAATCATCCAGATCGTACAGGATCCAGCGCCAACGGCCATCGTTCCAGCCTTCGCCGTTCGGGCGGGTGCTCCGCCAGGTATAGACATTTCCGCCCAGGGGGCGCGTGTCTGTGTTGGCGATGTAGATGTTGGTACAGAGCCAGTCGATCAGACTTTGCATATCGATGGTTTCTAACAGCGTCTCATAGGTATCCGGGTCGGTCAGATCTGAATGGAGCAGCTCTACGGCCTTCTGATAGAGGGCGATGTCTTCGGCCTTTCCGGATTGTACTTCTTCGGAGTCTTTGACGAGCAGAATATCATCGGCGGGAACCTGATAATGATTTTGCAGATATTCGGCAGAATATTTTTCCATGAGAAAATACATGCCCCAGTATTCCCCATCCAGGAAAACCTGACATGGTTGATATTCCTGAACGGCAGTGTCCCGTTCGGCTGCCAGGGAGAAGAAAAATACCTTTTTCAAGGTCCGGCTGTTGTTGAGAATCATGGTTGGATAGGTTGCATCCGGATTGGAAAAGATGGAGGTAAATGCGGAGTTTCCGTAGCGCTTCCGGGCGAAGAGGGTGAAACTCTTCTGAGGAAAGCTGCGGGACTCATTGCCCCGTATGCGGATTCCGCAGTCCTGGTCAAGCAGGGTATTACCCTGTTCATCAAAAAGAGCCAGATGGGCCGGACGTTCAGATTCCGATCCTTCCCGGTGGTAATTCATATAATCCATCAGTTCAATCCAGGGAAATTCCTCGTAAATGATACCGTCCTTTAAGGCCTGTTCATAACCGGATCCGCGTACATAGATTCCCCGTTCCTCGGAAAACAGATAGTCGGGATCGGAGGTCAGGGAAAGAATCCAGGCATCCGGATAACCATTCTTCTGATTCTGGTTGATAAAGTAAGAGGCAGTTACCGGATTGCTGTAATTGCCATCCGCATCGAAAGCAGAAGCCCGGAGGACAATAGCCTTATCTACAGCCAGGGCAGGCGGAAGATAGTCGGTGGTTTCCGCCACGATATCTGTCCTTGCTGCATAGACATTGGGCTGGGCGCTGGGATCTGTAAGGTGCAGGGGCTCCTGATAGACCGGAGAGGTTTCGTCCGGCGTGCTGCCATCCAGGGTGTACCGGATGGTCAGTCCCTCAGGTGCGGACATGGAGACCGTAACAGAATTTTGATAAAATCCGCTGGCAGTTTCGATGACCGGCTGCTCTGCTAAAAGGCCGGCAGCAGTCTGGTTGGAAGCGCCCGGCGAGGGACGCAGCGGAGCAAATTCTTCTCCGCCATCCTCTGTGCGGGCATAGACAGTGCCTTGTGTGAGACTGCCGGGCAGTGAAACAGAATCTACCGGCAGGGCCGGTTCTGTCTTTAACGTGGCCAAATCGACGATTTTCTCCCAGGTAAGCGTTACTATGTGAGCGCCGGAAAGACTGAGCCGCACAGAAAGACTGCCTTCCGGTTCTGGTCCGTCTTCGGACAGGGCATAGATACAGGAGAAGCCGTGAGGCTCTATTTCCCCCACCAGAAGCTGGGCGTTGTCTCCGGTATCTGTGGCGAGGCGCAGTCCTGCCAGGGAAAAGGTTTCTCCGGTGGGATTGTACAGCTCAATATAGCTCTGATAAGTAAGTCCCTGTTTCACTTCTGTTCCCGGGTTGTTGAGACAGATTTCATTGATTTTCAGGGAGAGTACGGGCGCATTGTAATTGGCCTTTCGGTATTTTTGTCCCAGAAAAAATAACATGGCCAGACAGAGCGCGAGAAAGGCCAGTCGGGTGTAGCGCAGAGTTTTCTGTCGGGGCGTGGACCGTCTCAAGATTCGTCCTCCTTATTCAGTAAGAGAAGTTCGCTGCCGTTCATGGCGTAGTCGCAGGGATCGCCTTTGGTCAGAACTGCTTTTCCGGCTGTGCCTTCAATCAGGGCGTCGCAAAAGGACTCCAACTGTGCGGAGGGTACAAGAGCCTCCAGGCAGACGGAATCGGTGTAGGCGGAATCCAGGGTAGGAATCTGGTTCTGTCCCATCAGATACTGAATTTTCCCTAAATCCGTGTAGTCTGTACGGATTTCCAGACGGACGCCGGACTGGCGGGTAAGGATGACAGAATGCTTCAGTCCCTCCTGTACCGCGCCGGAATAAGCCCGTACCAGTCCGCCGGTTCCAAGCAAGGTTCCACCGAAATAGCGGGTCACGACAATGGCGATGTTGTGGATATCTTCCTTTAAAAGAACATCCAGCATAGGCCGGCCGGCTGTGCCGGCCGGTTCTCCGTCGTCGCTGCAGCGGGTCAGCTGGTG
>CAKRTY010000154.1 GCA_934402125.1 uncultured Anaerosacchariphilus sp.
ACGCCAGACTGTCCTGTGTATACCTGGTGGCGCTGGTATTTTTAGGAATCGTCATTGCCTTCCTGATGGGACGCGTAGGAAAATATTTCCGTGAAATGTTCGACAAATACGACGCCCTGAACGCGGATATCCAGGAAAATCTGACCGGTATCCGGGTAGTCAAGGCATACGTGCGTGAGGAGCATGAGAAGCAGAAGTTCGGCAAGGCATCTGAGGCCGTATACCGCTGCGCGGTCCGGGCCCAGAAGCTGATGGTCAGCATGATGCCCACCATGCAGTTTACGGTTTACGCCTGTATCATCGCGGTGTCCTGGCTGGGTGCCAGAACCATCGTAGCAGGCAATATGACCACCGGCCAGCTGATGAGTCTCTTTACCTATACGATGAATATCATGATGAGCCTGATGTTCATCGCCATGGTAGCCGTTATGCTGACCATGGCCAAATCCTCCGCAGAGCGTATCTGCGAGGTCTTAAATGAAAAGAGCAGCCTGACCAATAAGGAGCAGGCTGTCACAGAGGTTCCCGATGGCTCCATTACCTTTGACAACGTATCCTTCAGCTACCGGAACGACGAGGGGAACCTGAATCTGGATCATATCAATCTGGAAATCAAATCCGGCGAGACCGTAGGGATCCTGGGCGGCACCGGAAGCGCCAAGTCTACGCTGGTACAGCTGATCCCCAGATTGTATGACGTAACGGGAGGAAGCGTCCGGGTAGGCGGTATCGACGTCCGGGATTATGACCTGGATTCCCTCCGGAATCAGGTATCCATGGTGCTTCAGAAGAACGTGCTGTTTTCCGGCACCATCAAGGAAAACCTGCGCTGGGGCGATAAGGACGCCAGCGATGAGGAGCTGATCCGCGTCTGTAAGCTGGCCTGCGCCGATGAATTTATCCAGCGTTTCCCGGAGCAGTATGACACCTGGATTGAGCAGGGCGGCAGCAATGTGTCCGGCGGACAGAAGCAGCGTCTCTGTATTGCCAGAGCCCTGTTGAAGAAGCCGAGAATCCTGATTCTGGACGATTCCACCAGCGCGGTGGATACCCATACGGACGCCATGATCCGGAAGGCTTTCCGGGAGGAGATTCCCGATACCACCAAGATCATCATTGCCCAGCGTATCTCTTCCGTACAGGATTCGGATAAGATTATCGTGCTGGACGACGGTGCGATCAATGGCGTCGGAACCCATGCGGAATTATTGAAAAATAACGCAATCTACCGGGAAGTATACGAATCTCAGCAGAAGCCCACAGACAGCGAAGGAGGTGACGCAGAATGAGCAACAGCAAAAGACCCGGAGGTCCCGGAGGCCCCAGAGGCATGAGAAAAGGCCCCAAGGCGAAAAACCCCATGAAGACGCTGAAGCGGATCTTCGCCATCATCGTAAAGGGCTATCCGATTCAGTGCGTACTGGTTATCATCGGTATCGTAGTCGGAGTACTGGCCAACGTATACGGCAGCTTATTCCTGCAGTCCCTGATCGACGACTACATTACTCCGCTGGTGGGAAGCTCCGCACCGGATTTCACGCCGCTTTTGAAGGCGCTGGCCACCATGGCGGTGATTTATCTGGTGGGCGTGGTCTCCAACTACATGTACAACCGCCTGATGATTTACATTTCCGAGGGCAGCCTGAAAAAAGTAAGGGACGGCCTGTTCGACCACATGGAGACCCTGGCGATTCCGTATTTTGACACCCATACCCACGGAGACCTGATGAGTATCTATACCAATGATACAGATACCCTGCGGCAGATGATCAGCCAGAGTATCCCGCAGCTATTGTCCTCCGCCATTACCATCGTCAGCGTCTTCGCGTCCATGGTATACTTAAGTCCGATTCTGACCCTGATGATCGTTGCCATGGTATTCGTCATGACAAATGTCATCAAGAAAATCGGCGGCCAGTCCGGCCGCTACTTCATGGCGCAGCAGCAAGATCTGGGTAAAGTCAACGGCTACATCGAGGAAATGATGGACGGCCAGAAGGTGGTAAAGGTCTTCTGCCATGAAGAAGAAGCCAAGGCAAAATTCAAGGAGCTGAACGACAAGCTCTTCGACAGCGCCAGCAACGCGAACGTCTATGCCAACGTGCTGATGCCAATTATGGGAAATATTGGAAATATCAATTATGTACTGACCACCATTATAGGCTCTCTGCTGGCCATCGGCGGGATCGGCGGCCTGACTCTGGGCGGTCTTGCCTCCTTCCTGCAGCTGACAAGAAGCTTCAATCAGCCGATTGCCCAGATTGCCCAGCAGTTCAACTCTATCATTATGGCCCTGGCAGGCGCGGAGCGAATCTTCAACCTGATGGATGAGCCCTCCGAGCAGGACGGCGGTTATGTGACCCTGGTCAATGCCCGTTATGAGGGCGATAAGCTGGTGGAGGTGCCGGAGCGTACCGGTATCTGGGCCTGGAAGCATCCCCACCATGACGGTACCGTCACATACACGGAGCTGAAGGGCGACGTAGTCATGGACGGGGTAGACTTCGGTTATACACCGGAAAAAACCGTACTTCACGACATTAAGCTCTACGCGAAGCCCGGACAGAAGGTGGCCTTCGTAGGCGCTACCGGAGCCGGAAAAACGACCATTACCAACCTGATTAACCGTTTTTATGATATCCAGGACGGAAAGATCCGTTACGACGGTATCAACATCAATAAGATTAAGAAGCAGGATCTGCGTCGTTCCCTGGGTATGGTACTTCAGGACAGCCACCTGTTTACCGGCACTGTAGCCGACAATATCCGGTACGGCAAGCTGGACGCCACCGACAGCGAGGTCAAGGGCGCAGCCATGCTGGCAGGAGCCGACAGCTTTATCAAACACCTGCCCCAGGGCTATGATACCATGCTCACCGGAGACGGCGGCAACCTGTCCCAGGGACAGCGTCAGCTTCTGACGATAGCCCGGGCAGCCATTGCAGACCCGCCCGTACAGAGGCTATCGTACAGCGGGGTATGGACAGCCTGATGGAAGGTCGTACCGTATTTGTCATCGCCCACCGCCTCTCCACCGTCCAGAACTCCGACGTGATTATGGTTCTGGAACAGGGCAAGATCATCGAGCGCGGCAACCACGAAGAACTGATCGCCCAGAAGGGCAAGTACTACCAGCTCTACACCGGAGCCTTTGAACTCTCATAACTTTAATCTCGAAAACTAGCTCTGAGGGATTCGGAAAATCAGGGTGTCCGGCTTTTCGCGGACCGTGTGCGTCTGGGGCGGACAAACCTGTCCGAACCGGACGCACGCTGTCCGTGAAACGTCCGAACACACGATTTCCGAACCCACAGAGCGTCCGTCTTAAAGGAGTCCCACTATGCGCGAAAAATTCCGCCGCTTCATGCAAGGCCGCTACGGTGCCGACCAGCTGTCCCGCTTTTTAACGGCAGCAGGCCTGGTCCTGATTATTCTGAACCTGTTTGTCCACAGCAATGCGATCGTCTATCTGGTAATGGCGCTGCTTGTGTATTGCTATTACCGGATGTTTTCCAGGGATTATAACCGCCGTTACGCGGAAAACCAGAAATTCCTGACCTGGCAGAACAAAATAAAATACAAAGTAAATAACTGGAAAAGAAACCTGGCCGACCGGAAAACCCACCATATCTACAAGTGTCCCAGCTGTGGTCAGAAGATCCGCGTCCCCAAAGGCAAAGGCAAAATCATTGTAACCTGCCCCAAATGCCGGACGGAATTCCAGAAGAGAAGTTAAAGTGGAAAAATAATATTTCCCTGTGTATAAAAAAATCAGGAACCGCTCATAATGTGGATAGAAACGGATACCGTCCAGCGACGGCAGAAAGGAGATTCTATATTATGAAGAGGTTCAGAAAATACACAGCGGGACTGTTGCTGCTTGTACTGGTCCTGGGCGTAAGCGCCTGTGGCAATTCCGACAACAACGGAGGCACCGGAAATGGAACAGCACCGGGGACAGAGAATACCACGGATAAAAATCCTGCCACCAATGAAACCGCAAAGCCCGGCAGCAACAGCACCGGAAATGACGGAAACATTGTGGACGACGCGGTGGACGGAGCCGGGGACGCCATAGAGGACGTGGGCGACGGTATCATGAACGGCGTGGACGATGTGGTGGACGGCACAGAAAACGTGGTGGACGATATGACCGGTACCACCAACCAGACGGCCCGCTAGCATGAGAACAGCTTAATAAAATACCCTCATATAGGATAAGAAAAAACTATATGAGGGTATTTTTCCGGGAACTGGGATTCCCGTCTTGCAGACCAGGCCAAAATGCGCTATACTATAAGCTAAATCGGCGCGCGGGAAAAGCGCCGGAAGCAAGAGAAAGAAAAGGATAGGGATAAAAAACATGAAGTGCATTACTGTAAAAGAATTATATCGCAACACCGAAAGCTATCTGAATCAGGAAATCACCGTAGCAGGCTGGCTCCGCAGTAACCGTGGATCCAAGGCCTTCGGCTTCCTGGTTATGGGAGACGGAAGCTGCTTCCAGACACTGCAGATCGTATACCATGATAACATGGAGAACTTTAAAGAGGTTTCCAAGCTGAACGTGGGCGCGGCTGTGATTGTAAAGGGAACTCTGGTCGCTACACCGGAGGCAAAGCAGCCCTTCGAGATTCAGGCAGAAGAGGTTGTGGTAGAGGGCGATTCCGCGCCGGATTATCCGCTGCAGAAGAAGCGCCACTCCTTTGAGTATCTGAGAACCATTCCCCATCTGCGCGCCAGAACCAATAC
>CAKRTY010000155.1 GCA_934402125.1 uncultured Anaerosacchariphilus sp.
CCGGCGCTCTGCCGGATATCCCATACCCGTTCTTCCTCCCGGGTATCGATTCCATCCACCCACAGAGTTCCCTCGCTGGGGATAAGCAGGGCGTTGATATGCTTGGCCAGCGTAGATTTTCCGGAACCGTTGTGTCCCAGAATCGCTACAAAATCCCCCTTCTCTATCTGGAAGCTGACGCCGTTCACGGCCTTAATCAGTTCCCGTTCCCGGCCTTCCTCATCGTATTTTCTGTATTCGTAAACCAAATCTTCCGCTTGGATCATTGTTTCTTTCTTTTCCATGTTTACAACCCATCTTGCAAAATCCATAGATAAATCAATTTTCTTTCGGAGTTTCGCATTTTCTGAATTCTGTCTTTACTTTCTGCTATCAGTGCCAGGCTGCATGTCCGGTCATGGCACTGCTTTTCATTGTATAATAAGAATATGGCTTTTGCAAGGAAAAGTGTGGATTGTCAACAGATTTTTAAAACAAAAGCCCTCGGGACGTTTCCGTTCCGAAGGCTCTGTCTTTTGCTTTCTATCTTACGCGGCGCTTCTGCCGCCCTGCTTCATAGCATTTTCGAATTCATGCAGCTTCTGCCGCTGCTCGGCCGTCAGTGTGGTGGGTACCTGAATCTGAATGGTCACGTACTGATCGCCGTGGACATTGGGGTTCTTCATGGAGACGATGCCCTTGCCGCGGAGCCGTATCTTCTTTCCGGACTGGGTTCCTGCCGGAACCTTGCAGACCACATTGCCATAGAGGGTCGGGAAGCTGGCCTCGCCGCCAAATACCGCTGTGGTAAATGGAATATCGGCCGTGGTATAGACATCCATGCCCTTCCGCTCATATCCTGCCCTGGGCGTAATGTGTACCTTCAGCAGCAAATCGCCGTTCTCCCCGCCTCCGAAGCCCGGGTGTCCCTTGCCCCGGAGCCGCACGCTCTTGCCATCGTCGATACCTGCCGGAATATGCACGCTTAAGGACTGTACGCCGGTACCGTCTGCTGCCTGAATGTGAATCATCTTATCGCACCCAAAGGCCGCCTCATCAAAGCCAACCGTGATGTCCGCGTGTAAATCCTCGCCCCGATAAGAAGCCTGCTGCCGGTAGCCCTTCTGACCGCCAAAGCTACCAAAACCGGAACCATTGCTGTAAAAGCCGCTGTGGCCACTCGCGTTGCCATGGAACATATTTCCAAAGATATCGCCGAACATATCGTCCATATTGCCGCCCTCGAAATGAAACTCCTGATAGCCGCTGCCGTCTCCCGTGTGGAAGCTGCCGCTACCAAAGCCCTGACCGCCCGCTCCTCCGTAGAAACCGCTTCCTGCGTCTGCCCGGGCGTTGCCTGCCTCGTCAAAGGCCGCAAAACCAAACTGATCGTATAATTTCTTCTTTTCCTTGTCACTGAGCACATTGTAAGCTTCTGTGACCTCTTTAAACTTCTGCTCGGCCACCTTGTCCCCCGGATTCGTATCCGGGTGGTATTTCTTTGCCAGCTTCCGGTAAGCACGCTTTATCTCTTTCTCATCTGCCTGCTTTCCAATGCCGAGCACCTCATAATAGTCCTGTTTCATAATGCCTGCTCACCTCCGCCTGCATAATTATCATCTGCAAAGATGGGGATGCAGCTAAGCTGCATCCCCATCTTCTCTTTTGCCTGTCGAAAAGGCCTACGCTTAGCCTTCAATATCGATATAGCTCTTCTTTTCTACCTTCGGCTGCTCCTCTTTCTTCGGAACCAGCACCTTCAGCACGCCATTTTCAAATTTGGCCTTGATGTCTTCCTGGGTGAGATCCTCTCCCACATAGAAGCTCCGGCTGGTGGTGCCGCTGTAGCGCTCTTTACGGATGTATTTACCGTCCTGCTTCTCCTCCTTCTTGCTGTCGGTGGAAGCGGTGATGGTCAGGTATCCATCCTTCAGTTCTGCCTTAACGTCCTCTTTCTTTACGCCAGGAAGCTCAATCTCAAGCTCGTAGCCCGTCTTGGTCTCCTTCACATCGGTGCGCATGAGGGACGCTGCCTCTTTGCCATAAACCTTCTTTGCAGGTGCATACGGAAATGCAAAATCATTTACAAAATCATCTAATAAACTTTCTCCAAAAATACTCGGTACTAACATAAATCATTCCTCCTAATCTTCCCTTCAGTTCTGCTGGAGGTTCCGCAAGGGCTTTTTCTTATTTTCTTTCTTCTCCCTTGCTCTGATTCTGTTATAGCACCATTATTAGCACTCGTCAAGTAGGAGTGCTAATATTTTAGAAATTGTTTATAATCGTCATTTTTGCATAATAATCATAATAATTCCGATATATTTATCTGATAATTCGTTATACCTTCACCCGCTCCCGATCCGGGTGCTCTCCGGACCAGCCGATCTGAGGCAGCGTCATCAGCTGATGCATATCGTCGTCCTCGATATTAAAGTCAAAGACGTCCTGGTTCTGACGCATCCGCTCGCCGGAAGAGGATTTGGGCAACGGCAGTACGCCACACTGAAGGGCGAACCGGATACAAAGCTGTGCTACGGATACCTGATATTTCTCCGCAAGCTCCTGAAGCAGCGGCTCCTCAAGCACTCTGGCCCGTCCGATGGGGCTCCAGGCTTCCACCTGGATGCCCAGACGCTGGCTGAAATCCACCGCGGCCTTCTGCATATATCCCGGATGGAACTCCAGCTGATTCACCATGGGAATGATACTGGTCCGCTCCAGCAGGTTGTTCAGATGGTGAGGCAGAAAATTGCTGACGCCGATGGCCCGCACCTTTTTCGACTTATAGAGATCCTCCAGGGCTTTCCAGGTTTCCACATCCAGATCCTTCCACTCGGCTGTCAGGTCGTCGGGTCTCGGCCAGTGAATCAGATACAGATCCAGATAGTCGGTACCCAGTTTTTTACAGGACTCTTCAAACTCCCGCAGGGTTGAATCGTAGCCGAGACGGTCTCTCCAGACCTTCGAGGTCAGGAAAAATTCCTCCCGGGGAACGCCGCTTTCCCGGACTGCTTTTCCCACTGCTTCCTCATTAAAATAAAAGGCAGCCGTATCCAGATGACGGTAGCCCTGCCGGATAGCCTCGCTGATAATGGCCTCATCGTTGTGTTCTGCGGCCTTGTAGGTACCGAAGCCCACCGCCGGAATCTCCACACCGTTTGCCAATGTAAATGTATGTCTCATATGCTGCTCCCTTCTTCCGTGCTTTCACGCCCGTGATTTCCTACATTATACCTTCTTTTTCCCGACCGCTCAAGTCCGTCCGCCGGAAAATCCTGTTTTCCCTCCGAAATCCTGAAAACTCAGAAATTTCGGGAATTTAACCGTGGAAAGGGCTTGCAAATTCTATATTTTCCTGTAAAATAGATGTGTATGCCCGCAGATAAAAGCTGTGGAACAAAAAACGTATCATACACCATATTTACCAAGTCATAAGGAGCAAAACATGATCAGTGCAAATAATGTAACGCTTAGAATAGGAAAGAAAGCCTTATTCGAAGATGTCAATATCAAATTTACCGAAGGCAACTGCTACGGCCTTATCGGAGCCAACGGCGCAGGAAAGTCTACCTTCCTGAAGATTCTGTCCGGCGAGCTGGATTCCACCAATGGCGAAATCGTCATCACCCCGGGACAGCGTCTCTCCTTCCTGAAGCAGGATCATTTCCAGTATGACGAGTATCCGGTTCTGGACACCGTTATCATGGGAAATGCCCGCCTCTACGAGATTATGAAGGAGAAAGAGGCCATTTACGCAAAAGAGGATTTTACCGATGAAGACGGTATCCGCGCCAGCGAGCTGGAGGCTGAATTCGCGGACATGGACGGCTGGGAGGCTGAGTCTGACGCCGCTACTCTCTTAAACGGACTGGGTATCGATACCGATCTTCACTACACCCTGATGAAGGATCTCCTGGGTGCTCAGAAGGTCAAGGTTCTGCTGGCGCAGGCATTGTTCGGCAACCCGGATATCCTGCTTCTGGACGAGCCGACCAACCACCTGGATCTGGACGCTATCGCATGGCTGGAGGAGTTCCTGATTAACTTCCCGAACACCGTCATCGTAGTATCCCATGACCGTTATTTCCTGAATAAGGTCTGCACCCATATCGCCGACATTGATTACGGCAAGATCCAGCTCTATGCCGGTAACTACGACTTCTGGTACGAGTCCAGCCAGCTGCTGATTCGTCAGATGAAGGAGGCCAATAAGAAGAAGGAAGAGAAGATCAAGGAGCTGCAGGAATTTATCTCCCGTTTCTCTGCTAACGCTTCCAAGTCCAAGCAGGCAACCTCCAGAAAGAAAGCCCTGGAGAAAATCGAGCTGGATGAGATCCGTCCCTCCAGCCGGAAGTACCCCTACATTGATTTCCGTCCGAACCGCGAGATTGGAAATGAAGTGCTGACCGTAGAGGGTCTGTCCAAGACCATCGACGGCGTGAAGGTTCTGGATAATATTTCCTTTATTCTGGGCCATGACGACAAGGTAGCCTTTGTAGGCGGCAACGAGTTTGCCAAAACAACCCTCTTTAAGATTCTGTCCGGAGAAATGGAGCCGGACGAGGGTACTTATAAATGGGGTATCACCACCAGCCAGTCCTATTTCCCCAAGGACAACAGTAAGGAATTTGACAACGACGATACCATCGTTGACTGGCTGACCCAGTATTCCGAGATCAAGGACGCAACCTATGTGCGCGGTTTCCTGGGCCGTATGCTTTTTGCCGGAGAAGACGGCGTGAAGAAGGT
>CAKRTY010000156.1 GCA_934402125.1 uncultured Anaerosacchariphilus sp.
AAATCTCACCTTTTTTCATAAATCTCTTTTATCTCCACTTTTCTTCTTGTCCTCATCCTTCGGCCACCGGAACAGCACCTGCCCCACCAGAGCCGCGCCGCCGAAAATCAGCACCAGCATAATCAGATACACATACAGGCTGGTCGCCCGGAATATGAACTGGATATTGGCTATGATGGAAGCCAGAATCACTACGATTCCCAGTACCGTCAAAAGCTTGGCTCCAAAGGAATCCACATTGATAAACAGCCAGATAATCCCGGCGATAAAGGGCACTACAATCAGACCGGCGCCCAGCCGGAAATTCCAGATCTGCAGGCCAAAATGCGTTGTCACCGTCACATTGGACAGAAACCAGTACAGTCCCGCCGCCAGCATTACCATACCAATCATAAACTGGGCCAGGGGATTACGTCCTTTTTTCATACTTCTTCCTCCATAAAATAGAATCCTGCTCTGCAGGATTCTCCGCCTGCGGCGGGTCGCTTTAGCGACACCATTCTATTCCGCCGTAGTGCGATCCCCCGGAGGGGCTTTTTGCTCTATAGGAATCATAACTTTCGTACTTTAACGTAACACGATATTTCCTATAGAGTAAAAAAGAGTGTCTCAAAACATCTTCTCTGTCCTGAGACACTCTTTTCTCAAACTCTTACTTACTCTTCCTCATCGTCGAAGAAATCATCGTCAAACTCGTCGTCATCGAAATCGTCCTCGAACTCATCCAGGTAAGACGGTGTAAAGAAACGATATACTGCATAGGCGATTCCTGCCACTGCCGCTACCGCGCCGAGCACAGCCAGAATCCAGAGTACGGTATTCTTATTCTTCTCCTCGATCTCTTTCTTGTGAAGCAGTTCATTTAACTTGGTTGCTGTCAGAAACTCTTCCATCTTATTATTCATCGCTCCTACATCCTTTCCGCAGTCCGCTTATTTTACATCTCGCGCACATTTCTAAGTGCCCTTATTATATCACAGGACATATAAAATTACTATCGTTTCCCACAAATTTTACAGAAGCATTTTTAATAAACCTTCTGCAGCTTGGCAAAGGACGCGAACAGCTTCTTCACGCCGGCTGTATCAAAATTGACGCGTACCTCGTAATCCTTCGCTCCCTCGGTAATCTCCAGTACCGTTCCTTCTCCGAACCGGATATGCTTTACCCGGTCGCCCACCCCATAATCCAGGTGGGAGGCCTTGGTCGCCGTCACCATGTTCGACTGAATCGGCTTGGCCCGAAGGCTTCTGCGGGCCTCCAGCATGGCCTGCTTACGCTGGTTGATGCGCTGCTCCTTGGCTTCCCTGGCCCGCTGTCCCGGGTTCTCCGTCTTATTTTCCAGATACTCCTCCGGAATCTCTTTTACGAAGCGGGAAATCATATTGTACTGCACCTCGCCCCGCTGCATCCGCTGTCTGGCCGCCGTCATAAGCAGCTCCTTCTTGGCACGGGTGATTCCCACGTAGCAGAGACGCCGCTCCTCTTCAATCTCCTCGGCCGGATTGTCTGAAAGAATCGACATAAGGCTGGGGAACAGCCCCTCTTCCATCCCTACCATATAGACATAGGGGAACTCCAGACCCTTGGCGCTGTGCATCGTCATGAGCAGCACATGGTCGCTGTCTCCGTCCAGATTGTCAATGTCGGCTACCAGCGCAACCTCCTCCAGGAAGCCGCTTAAGGAAGGATTTTCCGCATTTTCATCGTAATCCTTGACCTTGCTCATGAGCTCGTCGATGTTCTCCAGGCGGGCCTCTGACTCATCGGTACCCTCCAGAATCAGCTCTCTGCGGTATCCGGTTTCTTCCAGAATCGTTTCCAGCAGCTCGCTGACCTTTGCATGCTCCTGCTTTGCCCGGAGCGTCTGAATCAGGACCGTAAAGGGCAGCACCTTGGACGCGCCGCGCCCGATACCCGGAATCGTCTCCGCGTTCAAAAGAGCCTCGTAAAAGCCCATGTCGTTGGCCACTGCGTACTCGCTGACCCGGCTTAAGGTGGTGGCTCCGATCCCTCGCTTGGGCACGTTGATGATACGGCGTACCGCTACCTCGTCCCGACCGTTATCTATGGTCTTCAGGTAAGCCAGCAGATCCTTGATTTCCTTGCGGGCATAGAAATTGACGCCGCCGATAATCTTATAGGGAATATTGGCATAAATCAGCTTTTCCTCAAAAAGACGGGACTGGGCGTTGGTTCGGTAGAGAATCGCATGATCCCGGTAGGAGGCCTCCTCCTTCTGGATATGGCTGACGATATTGCCGATTACATGCTCCGCCTCCTCGAAGGCGTTCATAAACTGCCGGAAACGCACCGGCGCTCCTGCTCCGTTATCCGTCCACAGGCGCTTTTCCTTCCGTCCCCGGTTATGGTGAATCACCTCATTGGCCGCGTTCAGGATATTGCTGGTAGAACGGTAATTCTGCTCCAGCTTGACGACCTTCGCGTCGGGAAATACCTGCTCAAAATTCAGGATATTCATAATATTGGCTCCCCGGAACCGGTAAATGGACTGATCATCGTCACCTACCACACAGAGATTCCGGTATTTGGCCGCCAGCAGGCTTATCAACTGGAACTGGGCCGTATTGGTATCCTGATACTCATCTACCATGATGTAGCGGAACCGTTCCTGGTAATAATCCAGCACATCCGGACAATTCCGGAACAGCTCTACGGTCTTCATAATCAGATCGTCAAAATCCAGCGCGTTATTCTTGCGAAGCTGAGCCTGATATTCCGCATAGACTCCCGCAATCTTCTGCTGATTCCAGTCGCCGCCTGCGTCCAGCCGCATCTGTTCCGGACTGATCAATTCGTCCTTTGCCTTGGAAACCGCGCTAAGAAGCATCCGCTCCTTATACACTTTCGTATCAATCTGAAGCTTTTTGCAGACCTCTTTCATCACCGACTTCTGATCATCTGTATCATAGATGGAAAATGCAGTGTCAAAGCCCAATCGGTCTATATAACACCGCAGAATCCGCACACAGGTGGAATGGAAGGTGCTGACCCAGATACTGTCGCTGCCCAGGCCCACCAGCTTATCCACGCGCTCCCGCATCTCGCCTGCCGCCTTATTGGTAAAGGTGATTGCCAGAATATTCCAGGGCGCTGTGCCCTGTTCTATCAGATAAGCTACCCGATGCGTCAGCACACGGGTTTTTCCGGAACCGGCTCCCGCCAAAATCAGAAGCGGTCCTTCTGTATGAAGCACCGCTTCTCTCTGTTCCGGATTCAAAAGATCATAGCTGCTCATAACTCTTTTGTCTCCCTCAGAATCTTTTTTTATACCAGCTTCTGTCCGCAGTTGGGGCAGAAATTCGCTCCGTTTGTCTTGGTTCCGCACTTGGGGCAGAAGTTCGGAGCTGCACCGCCTGACGCGCCCGGATTGGAATTCTGCGCGCCGTTCGCATTCTGCATCATCTGTGACGCCATCTGCTGTCCCATAGCCATACCCATAGCCATGCCTGCCATATCAGACGCCGTTCCGCCTCCATTGCCTCTGGCCATGGCCTCGCCCATGGCGATCTGCTGGAAGCGTCCCACGTCGCCGATCATACTCTGGGCTGCCGCCTTCTCCGCCATTTTCTGGATTTCCTCCGGATAGTTGAAGCTGGAAATGGCAAAGCTGGTAATGCTGATTCCGATTTTACTCATCTCCATATCCAGATCCTCCTGGATACCTCGTCCGATGGCGTCTCCGTTGACCTGGAGATTGAACATATCCTTTCCCTCCCGGGAAATCCATTTCATCAGAAGCTGATCCAGCATACCGACAATCCGTTCTCTTACGTCCTCCACCGAATACTGCTGCTTAATACCTGCCACTTTTTCAATCAGGGCGTCATAATCTGCCACCTTGCAGGTGAAGGTTCCGAAGGCCCGGACAGGCATACCGCCCGGAAGTCCCGGAGCCGGAATCATGACAGGGCTCTTGGTGCCCCATTTTACCAGGATTTCTTTCGTATTGATGAACAGCACTTCTGCCCGCAGGCCGCTGTTAAAACCGAATTTAAAGCCCTTTAAGGTGGACAGGAAGGGAATAATCGCCGATTCGATATCGTAACTTCCCTCGTCCCGGAAGATCCCCTCTACCTTGCCGTTATACAGGAAGATCGCATCCTGTCCCGGGCGGATAATCAGGCGGCTGCCCTTTTTAATCTCCTTATTGCTCCATTTCCAGAACAGCATATCGTCCCGGTATTCCTGCCACTCTACTACATTGGCAAACTGTCCGCCAAATATTCCCATGATACTGCCTCCTCATTTTCTTTCTGAATACTGATGTTCTGTCCGGAAGCTGTCTCCAGAGCCAGATACTGCTGTGTCTCTGCCGCTTCCGCTGTGTATGCCGCGTCGCTGCCTGTGCTGAACAGGAATACCAGGAACAGAATCGCCAGAATACCCAGAATGATCGCGATAATCTTTGCCGGGCTCTTGGGATAATCTCCCTCCACCCTGCCGCTCTGACCATTGATCAAAACGTGGTATTTTTTTCCTTTATAGCTGTATGCCGTCGCGTAAACCGGAAGCAGCACATGCTTGTAGGTCTCATCACTGTAATTTGCGCGCACACTGACCGCGCGCACTTCATCATAACGGCGCAGTACATCCTGACGGGCCATTTCTTCCAGGTTATATTCCATATACCGTCTGGCGTCCCCATGGGCGTCGTCCAGATCCACCGTATAGACCTCTGCGTTATACCCTGAA
>CAKRTY010000157.1 GCA_934402125.1 uncultured Anaerosacchariphilus sp.
CTGTGAGACGCCGGACTGTAACCCGGAGGCCTGCCCCTATGCCAGGGGGCATTTTGACCGAATCAATGAGGCGGTCTATGAGCTGCTCACAACCGGCCCGGACGCCCTGGGGCGGGAGGCGCTTCTGGCCCAGGCCAGGAAGCACCGGGTCTGTCCCTTTGAGCTGAGCCTAGATACGGCTTCCTGGACCGATGTGGTGATCTGCGATTACAATTACGTCTTCGACCCGAACGTGCGGCTGAAGCGTTTCTTTGGCGAGGGCGTTAAGGGGGATTATCTGTTCCTGATTGACGAGGCCCACAACCTGGTAGAGCGGGGACGGGAGATGTTCAGCGCCGTACTCTGCAAGGAGGATTTCCTGGAGCTGAAGCGGGCGCTGAAAGGGCGGGATCACAAGGCGGAGCGCCTGCTGGAACGCTGCAACCGCTATCTGCTGGGATTGAAGCGGGAATGCGAGAGCTGGCAGCTTCACAAAAATGTGGATCCCCTGATTCTCATGGCACTGTCCCTGTCTGCGGAGCTGGAGCGTCTGCGGGAGGAGGGACTGGAGCCGGAGCTGGATCAGAAGGTACTGGAATTCTGGTTTTCCCTGCGGGACTTCCTGAATACAGCAGATCTGTTGGATGAAAATTATGTGATTTACAGTGAAATAGGAGAAAATGGAAACTTCTATCTGAAGCTGTACTGCGTGGAAACCGCCAAGAATCTCTGCGCCTGCCTGGATCAGGGGCGATCGGCCATCTTTTTCTCTGCCACCCTGCTACCCATGCCCTATTATAAGCACCTTTTAGGGGCGGAGGACGATTATGCCGTCTACGCCCGCTCGCCCTTCCTTCCGGAAAAGCGTCTGCTTCTTCAGGGACAGGATGTGAGCAGCCGTTATACCCGCCGGAATCTCAGGGAATACGGGCGGATAGCCGGATACCTGAAGACCATGACGGCGGCGCGGAAGGGAAATTATCTGGCCTTCTTTCCCTCCTACCGTATGATGGAGGAGATCTGGGACTGTTATCGGGAGCTTGATGGGGGAGAAACCGACTGCCTGATTCAGCAGAGCGGCATGGGAGAGAAGGAACGGGAGGAATTTCTTGCCCGTTTCCGGGAACCGCAGGAAGAGAAAAGTCTTCTGGGATTCTGTGTGCTGGGCGGAATTTTTTCCGAGGGCATTGATTTGAAGGGGGAAAGTCTCATAGGAGCGGCCGTTGTGGGCACCGGACTGCCACAGATCTGCAACGAACGGGAAATCCTGCGGCAATACTATGAAGGCAGACAGATGGACGGCTTTGCCTACGCCTACCGCTATCCGGGCATGAACAAGGTCCTGCAGGCCGCGGGCCGGGTTATCCGTACAGAAGAGGATATGGGAGTGGTGCTTTTGTTGGACGATCGGTTCGGAAGCTCGGAGTATACCCGGCTGTTTCCCCTGGAGTGGGGAAACGTGCAGGGCTGCCGGCTGGGAAACGCGGGAGAACAGATAGAGAACTTCTGGAACATGCGGTAAGCTAGACGAAGTATTCCAGGAACTGCTTTGCCGCAGGACTTAAAGGAAGCTGTTCACTGTGTACCAGCATGAGTTGACGGCTGGGCAGCTCCTCAGCCAGGGACAGGGGAAACAGATCCGTGGAATGCTTGGGCAGGCAGTAGTCCGGCACAAAAGCAATGCCAAGGCCGATGGAGGCCAGATCCAGCAGCAGGTCGTTACTGGACAGCTCGATTTCCGGCACCAGATCCAGCTGGTGCTGCTGGAACAGGGCGTGCAGGTATTCGCTGGTGGTGCTCTTACGGTCCAGCATGAGAATCGGATAGTTCAGGAGCTGCCGGAGGGTAAGTTTCTGATTTTCCAGATTAAAATAATTCCGGTTGGCGATAAAGACGTCCTGGAAAGTATATACCTTTGTCATGTGCCCGGTATTTCCCAGTCTGGAATTGGGATAATTGGTAAAAATCAAATCCACCTGGCCGCTTTCCAGCAGATCCACGCAGCCGATGGAAGTATTGTTGGCAACCTTGATATGGATGCCGGGAAATTCTTTATGGAAGCGGCTTAAGTAGGGCACCAGGAAATAGCGGCAGATGGTGTCGCTGGCGCCGATGCGGAGCTGTCCGCCGCCCAGGGAGTTGGCCTCCATAATCTGATTTTCACCCCGCTGAATCAGGTTGATGGCCGGTTCAATATGGCGCAGCAGGATCTCCCCCTCCGGGGTAAGCTGTACCCGCTTGGTGCTGCGGATAAACAGGTTCTGGTTCAGCTTTTTCTCCAGCACCTTGATGGACTGGCTGACCGCCGACTGGGAGATAAAGAGCTGTTTGGAAGCCTCGGAGAAGCTTAAGGTGACGGCCACATGATAAAAGACCTTGTAAAGTTCATAGTTGATATCCATAAAATCACTCCTTCTTTTTGCGCAGCATAGGAATCAGGGCAAGCGCGGCAAGCCCAAGGGCGGTGAACAGTGAAATCAGATCGCCTGCCCGGAACAGTGCCGGAAGCCGGAAGGTTACGGTAACAGTGCCAGAGGCCGCCTCCGGGAGAAATACGCGGAGACGGAGCAGCTGATCGCTGACAGCGGTGGTAAGAAGCTGTCCTTCCGCGTCCGAAGCCCGGTAATAGGGATAATAGTTGAAGGGAACGTCCACATAGGCGGCAGAGCCTTCTGCCTTTTCATAGGTGAAGACAGCCTGGCTGCCCTTTCGTCCGGTGTCTGTGAGTGTTACGCCGTCGGAGGCGGTAAAGGTTACCTCCTGGCTGGTAAGCTCCCGGGTGCTGAAATAATCTCCCTCATGGGAAATCAGATACAGGACGTCGGTGGTCTGAACAGAATCCAGCTGATTTTCCACAGAGGCAAAGGTAGCCGCCTCGTTTACATACCGGCTGAAATAATTGCCTGCGGAACAGGTCAGAAACAGGGCGCAGCCCAGGAACAGCAGCTTTTTGGCTGCGGGTTCCCGGAAATAGCCGCAGACCGCGATGGCCGATACCACACAGAGAAACAGGGTGGCAAAGGGTAGAAACCGGGAGGAAAACTGGATAGCCCCCACTAGATGGTTGAGGAAGCTCAGACGCTGCAGACGCTCCCAGGGAAAATAAATGGTGGAAGCATAGACAGACAGGCTGCCAAAAATCAGGCACCAGACGCCGAGCCGAAGCTGGAAGGCCGGAAGCCGGTTTCGTTTCCGAAGACACAGGGAGAGGAACAGCAGGCTTCCCAGAAGCAGCAGAAGCCCCAGGGAATAAGGCATTTCCCCGGCGATGGATCCCCTGCCCAGGGCGTCGCCCGCCGGGTTCAGAAGTCCGGTATCAAAAAGCTGGACGCCATACAGGGAATATCCGGCCAGGTTGCGGGCGTCGCCCTGAAGAACCAGCGGATATCGCATCAGATCGAGAAGCGGCAGAATGGACCACAGATTCAAAAGCACCGTGGCGCCTCCGGCTATGAGGATATGGATCAGACGCTGCCGATCCTTCAGACAGGGCAGGCTCAGAAGCGCAAAAAGCAGGGCGTATCCCAGGGCCAGCTCGGTGGAAATCATGTGGGACTGGAACAGGCCGGTAAAGGCCAGCACAGCCGTAATCCATTTCTTATCATTTCCATAGAAAAGCTGATACATACCCAGCAGCAGGAGGGGCAGGAACATCGTGGCCAGAACCTCGCCCACCGCGGAACGGGTGTAAAGATTGATGAGCCGGTAGGCTGACAGGGTATAGAAAAAAGCGGCCGTCATGCCGGTTTTTCTGGAACGGAGCAGCCGGGAAAAGGCATAGTAGGAGATACCTGCCGTGGTCAGGTTGACAGACAGCAGGAGCAGCCGGTAGCAGCCGATGGGCGACATGCCAAGGCGGCAGAGCAGGGCGAAGGGATACAGGAACAGTTCCGGGTAGAAAACCGGATTCATGTAACCAAAGCCGCGGAACAGGCCGGAATGGATGCGCACCGGAAACTGTCCGGTAAAGAGCTCCTGGGCCAGATAGAAGATCCGGCTGTAATGGAAGAACATATCATGTCCCCGCAAAAGCCAGGGCAGCGTCAGGGGCATAGAGGCCCAGACTGCCGCAAAGGCCAGGGGAATCAGGACTTCAGCGCGCAGGGGCTTCCGGGTCCGGTACAGCAGAAGCAATGCAGAGGCCAGCAGAAGCAGGGCGGCGAGAAGCTGCGGATCCCGGTAAAGCCCTCTTTCTGACAGGAGATAGATTCCACGGAAGGTCAGAGCTCCGGCAGCCTGTACCCGGAATTCTACACAGGAAACCGGGTCTTCCACCGTGAAGGAAAGAGATACCGTTTCCTGTCCGGGCTCCACAGGGACTTCCGATAAAATCCGCCCCGGGGTGTTGTCCCCGTTCAGATACAGAGGATCGTATACCTGGACCTTACTGCCCTCCTCCTGGGAGGTGACGGCAAAGGTCAGCTGATAGCTTCCTTTTTTGAAATAATAATCATTGCTGGTCAGGGTGATTGCTCCGGCGTCCTCGGGAACAGTCAGCATGTCCTGTTCGGTGCTGACGATACCGATGGCGTCCTCCGGATAATTCATATCTTCATAAGTGAAATTGCGCTCCGCGTAATCCTGGAAGGGAGCGGCAAGAAGCATGATAAGCAGAACCAGGGTAAAAAGAAGCTGGCCTTTGTATTGCCTGAGTTGTTTCATAGAGGTCTCCTTCAGTTGAGATAAAAGGTTATTACAGTTTTTTTCAGTATAGCACAGAATGGGAAG
>CAKRTY010000158.1 GCA_934402125.1 uncultured Anaerosacchariphilus sp.
GTCCCGCACAACGACCAGATGGGTATGTCCGCCGGATACCACCAGGCACACAAAGGGCGGCTCCAGATCCGGATTTTCAATATAATTGGCGGAAATATGTCCTTCAATATGATGTACACCCACCAGCGGCAGCTTTTTTGCATAGCTGATGGCTTTCGCCTCAGCCACGCCCACCAGCAGCGCGCCCACCAGCCCCGGACCATAGGTGACGCCGATGGCGTCCAGATCGTCCAGGGTCATATTTGCCGTAGTCAATGCTTCTTCAATGACCTGATTGATGCGCTCGATATGCTTCCGGGACGCGATCTCCGGAACCACGCCGCCGTACAGGGTATGCAGATCAATCTGAGAGGAAATCACGTTGGACAGCACCTCACGGCCATTTTTTACCACGGAAGCCGCTGTCTCGTCGCAGGAGCTCTCAATTCCCAATATATAGATATCTTTTTTTGTATTCATCGTCTCACTCATTTTTCTTCATCCTCAAAATCCAGCTCTGCGGATTTTCTGTCCTTTCCGGCTACTGCGCGCGGGAATATCTTGCGTACCTCGTCCATATATTCTTCCGGCCGTGTCAGCGACGGACTGTAATGGGTCAGCCACATCTCCTTCACATCTGCCTCTTTCGCAAGACGGGCTGCTTCGTAAAAGGTCATGTGCTTATTGGCGACTGCTTTCGCCTGCTTATCCTTCTCACCATACATACCCTCGCAGATAAAAAGATCCGCGTCCTTCGCATTTCTGGAAATGGACTCTGTAGGCCGGGTATCCGTACAATATACCAGCTTAATGCCCTTCCGGGGCGCTCCCATGACCATATCCGGCGTATACACCGTTCCGTCTGTCTCGATGGTCTCCCCCTTCTGCAGACGATTCCAGAAATTTTTCGGAATGTTCAGGCTCTGGGCCTGCTCCAGATTGAACTTGCCCGCCCGCTTAATCTCAATGGAATAACCATAGCAGGTCACGTTATGATTGACCCGGAATGCTTTGATGTGATAACCGTTCAGCTCCAGCGCCTCTTCCGCCTTCGTCAGTTCGATAAATTCAATAGGAAAGGGAAGCTCCGGCGCAATGACACGTAAGGCGTTGACCACCCGTTCCAGCCCCTTGGGGCCCACCAATGTCAGAGGCTCCGTCCGCTCCGCATTTCCCATCGTAAGCAGAAGCCCCGGCAGGCCGCTGATATGATCCCCGTGGAAATGGGTGAAGCAGATCACATCAATGGGCTTAAAGCTCCAGCCCTTTTCCTTTACCGCTATCTGCGTTCCCTCTCCGCAGTCAATCAGTACACTGCTTCCGTTATATCGCATCATCAGCGCTGTAAGCCAGCGATAGGGCAGCGGCATCATGCCTCCGCTTCCCAGTAAACATACATCTAACATTCCTGTCTCCTAATCTTCCTATCTTATAACCATTCGCTCTGTTCTGTCCGCGTTACAGGGACTTTAAACTGCCCGGTAATGCGGTCATAACATGCCTCGCACAGATCAAAGCTGTCCTGTTCTCCATCCTTTTCGGACGGATAACCCCAGCTTTGCCGCACAGCGCAGACTCCCTCCATGGGAATACCGCCGCGCAGGGCAATGACTTTACCGCAGCAGTTGCAAATCAGTCTGGTTAAAATTCTTGTCTCTGTCGTCTTATACTCACGCATCTTATTCCTCCCGCCGCTTTCACAGCCCTGTGTCATTCCGCCGCGCTATCCTCTGGCGCGCGACCGGAATCTATGTTTTTATTTTACGTGAATATTCTACATAATCCGTTTTTTTCTGCCTAGTGGAAATGGCTGTCAATCTTATGTCAACCTTTTACCATAATCACGGCGTCCTCCACCGGCTGCTCATAAAAGCCCTTCCGGATTCCCACCCGGGTAAAACCGCTCCGTTCATACAGATGAATGGCCGCTTCATTGCCGGCGCGCACCTCCAGAATATAGCGCTCCAGTCCCCGTTCCTTTCCGTATGAACCTAATTTTTCCAGAAGCTTTCCGGCAATTCCCTGCCCCCGCAGCTCCTTCTTTACCGCCACGTTGGTGATTTCCCCTTCTTCAAAGCTCTGGTAACAGACGCAGTAGCCTGCAATCTGGCCGTCCTTTACCGCTGTCAGCAGAATCGTGTGGGGCAGTCCCAGACTTTCCCGGAAGGCTTCCTCTGACCAGGGCGGAGCGATCGCTTCCCGCTCAATAGCCGCTACCTCTGCCAGATCCGTTTCCTCCATCAAGCGGATTTCCGGCTCGCTCATGCCTGCTCTCCTGACGCCTGGTTTTCCTGCTCTCTTTTCAATCTCTCCTGCTCCGCGCGTTCCCGCTCTGCCTGGGACAGACGCAGATAATCCGGACGATGCTCTGCCGCTGTCTCTGTCTTTCCGGCGCGGACATAAGAAACCGCGAGCATGGCTACCGCCGCCGCCCGCTGCTTATTCACATGAGCCGGGGCGAAGGAAAAGGCAACTCCCTTCATAAGCTCGTCCGTTAATACCTGACGGAATACCGGCACACCGTCGCCCAGGAAAATCACGTCTCTTCCAAGTTTACATAACTTCTCCGCAATTTCTTCAATACCGACTGCCATCTGAGTCTCCAATGCCACCAGTTCCTCACCCTGAAATTCATAAATGCCGGTGTAGACCTGATTTCTGCGGGCGTCCATCAACGGGCAGATGATTTTGTCTGTTCCATATAAATTATAAGCCAGGGCGTCTACCGTAGGAATGTGTACCAGCGGCTTGTCCAGTGCCAGCCCCAGTCCCTTGGCTGTGGCGGAACCGATACGGAGTCCCGTAAAGGATCCGGGACCTCCTGCCACCGCGATGGCGTCAATACTGCCCAGATCCAGCTCAATCATTTTCGCGATCTCATCCAACATGGGGAGCAGCGTCTGGGAATGGGTCTTTTTATAATTGACCGTGTACTCCGCAAGGAGATTGCTGTTCACTCCATCGTCCTCTACCACCGCTACGGACGCTACCAGTCCGGAGCTGTCCAGTCCTAATATCTTCATCTTATTCTCTCTCCTCCAGGGTTATTTTCCGGTAATCGAAGCCCTTCTCCAAATCCTTCTCTATCCGGATCGCTGTATGCTTTTGGGGAATCAGCTCCGCAATCAGCTCCGCCCACTCAATCAGGCAGACGCCGTCCCCATAAAAATAATCCTCATAACCAATCTCATCCATTTCTTCTATATCACCGATCCGGTATACGTCAAAATGATAAAACGGAAGGCGTCCTTCCTCATACTCCTGCACAATCGTGAACGTAGGGCTGTTCACATGCTCGGTGACGCCCAGCCCCTTTGCGAAGCCCTGGGTAAATACGGTCTTGCCCACGCCCAGGTCTCCGGTCAAGGTGTAGACGGTTCCGGGAAGGGCTTCCCGTCCCAGCTTTTCACCAAGAGCTCTGGTATCTGTTTCTGAAAATGTCTCTGTGATCATGTTTTTACCTCGTCATAAAATCTATCCGGGGAGTTTCCATCTGAAACTCCCTCACGCAAGAAAGAGCCCCGCAGATACTGCGAGGCTCTGTTTTTTGCCGTTTCTGCGGCTTTATTATAGCATTTCCCTTTTACACTGTCCAGTTATTCCGCATCCGCCTAATGCTTTTTCAGAATCGGGCTGATGTGCTTGTAAAGCAGCATGGTAATAGCGGAAACCACAATTCCCTTCAGGATATTAAAGGGTACCACCGCAAAGAATACCAGGGTCCAGACGCTCTGGATATGACTGTTGATCGCGGTTCCCATTCCGATGATAGCTTCCATGGGCATTCCGAAAAGCTCTGAGAATTTCGGCAGCAGATAAAGGGCGTTGAATCCGCTTCCAAAAATTGTCATTACCAGTGTACCCACCGCCAGGCCTGCGATCGCCATTTTCCGGTTCTTTTTTATGTAATAGAGAATAGACGCCGGAAGCACCAAGCTGCAGCCCACTACAAAATTAGCGAAATCTCCCACAAAGGCTGTGGTGGTTCCCTTGAGCACCAGCTTTAAGAGCACCTTACAGAGTTCCGTCGCCACACCTGCCACCGGTCCCATGGAAAAGGCGCAGATCAATACCGGAATCTCACTGAAGTCCAGCTCATAGAAGCTGGGAGCGAACCACAGGGGCAGCTCGAAGAGCATCAGTACTGCCGCAATTGCGGAAAATACGCCTACCAGAGCCACCCGGCGAGCCGGGGAATTGGTCCGGGGCATGGAGTTTTTCCTGCGAAGAGCCTTCTCCGTCACGCTGGCCACCACAAAAATAGCCACTGCAATCAGCAGGCAGACTCCCAGAAACGCTACGTTATCTTTTACACTTTGCATCAGATTTGACATGTTACAGATTCTCCTTTTCTGAATAAAAATTAGAAAGGATAATTCTTCGAAAAAAAGCCCTGAGCACAACTGTACTCAGGGCAAAAAAAGCAAAGCAAATAAAACTACGCTCTGTTTTTCTTCTCTCATCCAGACTTTACTGTCGGTATCGGAATCTCACCGATTCGGCCATATGCCTTACAGACACACGGCTCGCGGACTTTACCGCCGGTCGGGAATTGCACCCTGCCCTGAAGAATTAACCATATTCTGATGAGTATTATAATCCCGTCCGAAAAAAATCGCAAGTATTTTTTTGTATAATCCTTCCGGTTTCCGCACACCCTGTTTCTATGATGAAAAGGATAAGAAACAGATTTATTTTATGCGGCCTTCTGGGCTGGTGTCTGGAAAT
>CAKRTY010000159.1 GCA_934402125.1 uncultured Anaerosacchariphilus sp.
GGATTGATTCAGACGGATAACAGGAAAGAAAGGTATGGCTTAGGCTGTGCCTTTCCTTTTTATATAAGATTATATAAGAATGGTAAAGCGAGGTCGGTGAAATGACGCGGGAAGAGTTATTTACATGGGTACAGAAGCAGTACGGTACGGAGCCGGAATACCCCTGGCATGACTGGAACGCCGTACTGCGCCATCGGGACAACCGCAAATGGTATGGCGTGGTGATGAAGGTCTCCGGTCAGAAGCTGGGTCTGGAAGATACAGGGCTGGTCAATATTCTGAATATCAAGTGTGATCCCATGCTTGGGAGCTCTCTTCGTGGGCAGGAGGGTTATTTTGCCGCCTATCATATGAACAAAGAGAAATGGCTCAGTATCCGGCTGGATCGGCCGGAATTGGACGACTCCATAAAAAATCTTCTTGCGCTCAGCTATGAATTAACAGCAGGAAAGAAGTCTACAATAAAAAACGAAAATGGATTTGGGGATTTTTCTAAGAAAGAGGTGTAAAATTATGTGTACAGCGGCAACTTATAAAACAAAAGATTTTTATATGGGCAGAACCCTGGATTATGAGTTTTCTTATGGGGAAGAGATCACCATAACGCCAAGAAATTATGCGTTTCACTTCCGGTATGCCGGAACTCTTAAAGCCCATTACGCCCTGATTGGTATGGCCTTCGTAGTGGGAGGATATCCGCTTTATTACGATGCAATCAATGAAAAAGGTCTTGGAATGGCAGGACTTAATTTTGTTGGAAACGCGGCCTACGAGGAGGCTTTGCCGGAAGGGCAGACAAAGGCTGTCCAGGTGGCGCAGTTCGAATTTATTCCCTGGATTCTGACGCAGTGCGCTTCGGTGGCGGAGGCCAGAGAAAAGCTGGCGGGAATGAGACTTACAGGGACACCCTTCAGTGAACAGCTCCCGGCGGCGCAGCTTCACTGGATGATTGCGGATCGGGAGGCGTGTATCGTTGTAGAGTCCATGAAGGACGGGCTGCACGTATATGACAATCCGGTGGGAGTGCTTACCAACAATCCGCCATTCCCCAGCCAGATGTTTGCCCTGAACAATTATGCAGGCGTGTCGAGAAAGCAGCCGGATAGTACCTTTGCAGGAGTGCTGAAGCTCGACGCGTACAGCAGGGGAATGGGTGCCATGGGACTGCCCGGAGACCTTTCCAGCCAGTCCAGATTTGTGAAGGTTGCGTTTACCAGACTGAATTCCATATCCGGTGAGGATGAGTCGGAGAGTGTAAGCCAGTTCTTCCATATTCTGGGTTCGGTGGATCAGCAGCGCGGCTGCTGTGAGGTGGCAGAGGGAAAATACGAGATTACGATTTATACCTCCTGCTGCAACGCGTCCAAAGGGATCTATTATTACACGACCTACGACAACCATCAGATCACAGCGGTAGATATGCACGAGGAAAATCTGGATACAGCCCAGCTGATTCGTTATCCCATCCTGACAAAGGGTGAAATCAGATGGCAGAATAAGTCTGAAAAAGAAAAGTAATACTGTACAAACCCCTTCGCATTGTCTTATAATGAGAAAAAACGCGAGGGGGTTTTGTTATGGAAGCTTTGTTTAGTGCAGTCAATACCATCTGCGGGAAAATCCAGATTGTATCCAACTGGTTCTGGGATTTTCCAACCAATCTGGACTGGTATGCGTCTATTCCGATTCTGGGGAATTTCAGTCTCGCCATCATTCTGCTGGTAGGAACCGGTATTTTCTTTACCTTTCGGCTCCGCTTTGTGCAGGTGCGAAAATTTAAGTACGGTCTTCAGGTGCTGATTCACAGTAAAACAACGGCCATGGGAATTTCATCGCTGGGCGCGTTTTTGTTGTCTACGGCTATGCGCGTGGGACCTGGCAATATCCTGGGCGTAACCGGCGCGATTTCCATCGGAGGACCGGGAGCTTTATTCTGGATGTGGATTTCTGCTTTCTTTGGAATGGCGACTGCTTTTGTGGAGTCTACCATGTCCCAGATTTTCAAGGAAAAACGGGGAGATGCTTATGTGGGAGGACTTCCCTTCTACGGACGCCGCCTTTTAAAGGACGCGGCATGGGCCGGCGTGGCGCTGAGTGTGCTCTACATTATTTACGCGTTCCTCTGCTTCCCGGCACAGGGCTTTAATACAATTTCCGCAGTGGGAGCGATTGCGGGAGTTGTGACAGGAACTGCTTTTGCCACCAATTCCGCCCTGTATTGGGTATCCTTTGCGGTACTGATTGTGGTAACGGCAGTGATTAGCTTCGGCGGTATCAAAAAAGTTTCCAGGGTAACGGACGTGCTGGTGCCGATTATGGCGGTGGTTTACGTCCTGACGGTGATTGTTCTGGTGCTTTGCAATTTCACCCGGATTCCCTGGTTCTTCGGAGCTATCTTCACCCAGGCCTTTAAACCGGCAGCGGTTTTCGGCGGCGCCTTTGGCATTGCTTTGAGTCAGGGAATTAAGCGTGGACTGATGTCCAATGAAGCCGGACAGGGAACCATCACAATGCCGGCGGCGGCAGCAGATACAGAGCATCCCTGTGATCAGGGCTGTGTACAGGCGCTGGGCGTATTTCTGGATACGATCGTTATCTGTACGCTGACCGGTTTCGTAGTTATCATGGGAAGAATGTGGCTGACCGGAGAGGCGGACGCCTGGTTCGAGCTTGGAAAGCTTGATAAATTCCTGGCTTCCTGCGGCGCGCTGACCGGAGGCGGCGGAGCCTACAGCTTTGTAACTCTGCTGGTAAGCCTTTGCTTTGGTCTGTTTGCCTTTACCTGTCTGATGGGCTTTATGTCCTTTACGGAGATGTGCGCCAACCGTATTTCCGCCAATCGGGTTTTTATCAACGTGATTCGCGTCCTGTGTCTGGTGGTGATCTCCTTTGGCGTTATTACCAATATCGCAGGTATGGATCTGGGAGCGCTCTGGGATCTGAGCGATTTTGCCAACATTCTGATGGTATACTGCAACCTGCCGCTTCAGTACATTGGCTTCAAATATGTACTGCGGGCATGGGAGCATTTTGAAAAGCACGACGGAACGCCCTTTACCTCTGAGGTGGCAGGAATTTCCGTTCCGGTGTGGGATGAAAGGGCAGGAAAATAAAAGCGGGGGAGAGCTTTTTCCCCTTGTAAAGCGGGCCGCTTTGGTATATAATTTCCAAAGTGGCTTCGTTTTTGAAGCAGGAAATTCCATGGGAATTTTAGAAGAACTTAGAAGAACAACGGGAGTGAAGAAGAATGAGTAAAGTAAGAACAAGATTTGCGCCGAGCCCTACCGGAAGAATGCACGTAGGAAACTTAAGAACGGCGCTGTACGCATATCTGATTGCAAAGCATGAGGACGGAGATTTCCTTCTCCGTATCGAGGATACCGACCAGGAGCGTTACGTAGAGGGCGCGGTAGAGATTATTTACCGCACTCTGGAGGAAGCGGGTCTACAGCATGACGAAGGTCCGGATAAGGATGGAGGCGTAGGTCCCTATGTCCAGAGCGAGCGTCAGGCGTCAGGCATTTATATGGAATATGCCAAGAAGCTGATTGAGAAAGGCGAGGCTTATTACTGCTTCTGTGACAAGGAGCGTCTGGAGTCCCTGAAGACAGAGGTGGCAGGAAAAGAGATCGTAATTTATGACAAGCATTGTCTGCACCTGTCCAAGGAAGAGGTTGAGGCGAAGCTGGCCGCAGGAGTTCCCTTTGTTATCCGCCAGAACAACCCGACCACCGGAACCACTACCTTCCACGATGATATTTACGGCGATATTACCGTAGACAATGCGGAGCTGGACGACATGATCCTGATCAAGTCCGACGGATATCCCACCTACAATTTTGCCAATGTAGTAGATGATCATCTGATGGGAATTACCCATGTAGTCCGGGGAAATGAGTACCTTTCCTCTTCTCCCAAGTACAACCGTCTCTATGACGCCTTTGGCTGGGAGGTTCCGGTCTATGTACATTGTCCGCTGATTACCGATGAAGAGCATAAAAAGCTGTCCAAGCGCTGCGGTCATTCCTCTTTTGAGGATCTGCTGGAGCAGGGCTTCCTGCCGGAGGCTATTATCAACTTTGTGGCGCTGTTGGGCTGGAGCCCGGAGGAGGACCGGGAGATCTATACGCTGGACGAGCTGATCAAGGCCTTTGATTATCACCATATCAGCAAGGCTCCCTCTGTATTTGACTATACCAAGCTGAAATGGATGAATGGCGAGTACATTAAGGCCATGGACTTTGACCGGTTTTACGAGATGGCGCTGCCTCATCTTCGCAAGGTGATTACCAAGGATCTGGATTTGAAGAAGATTGCGGAGATGGTAAAGACCCGTATCGAGGTATTCCCGGAGATTGAAGAAATGGTAGATTTCTTCCAGGAGGTTCCGGAATACGACAGCGCTATCTATGCCCATAAAAAGATGAAGACCAGTGTAGAGTCTTCCCTGGAGGTCTTAAAGGAGCTGCTTCCAATTCTGGAAGAGCAGGAGGACTACAGCAACGACGGATTGTATGCACGGCTTCTGAAATATGTGGAGGAGAAGGGCTGCAAGAACGGCTATGTACTCTGGCCCATCCGTATCGCCGTGTCCGGTAAGCAGATGACTCCCTGCGGAGCCACAGAGCTGATGGAGGTTATCGGCAAGGAGGAGACTCTGAAGCGTGTGCGCGCAGCCATCGAAAAGCTGGAGGCATAA
>CAKRTY010000160.1 GCA_934402125.1 uncultured Anaerosacchariphilus sp.
GTCTTAACAGACACGCCTAACAATTCAGCAAAATCTTTTGGCTTGTAATTTGTGATATTTAGTGTGTTCATAACAGCTTACTCCTTTGAGTATATTTAAACACATTCGATCACATTTGTCAATTATTTTAATTTCTTAACATTTCCTCCTGTTTCTGTTATCTTAGCGCATTTTTCCGTAGCTTCGTTTAAAATTTTATGAAGATTTTTTTATTTATTTGATAAACCGGTCGATGGCCGCCGTCAGCTCCTCGATGGCTTCGTGATCGCCGCTCTCCACCGCGTCTACCATACAGTGCTCGATGTGATCCTTTAAAATCACCTTTGCCGTATTATTGATAGCTGCCTTTACGGCGGAAAGCTGTACCAGCACCTCGCTGCAGTCCCGGCCGTCCTCCACCATCCGCTTGATGGATTCCATATGGCCAATGGCCCTGGAGAGGCGGTTCAGCACAGCCTTGGTATTCTGATGGGTATGGGTATGACCATGCCCGTGACTATGGGTGTGACCGTCCTCATGAGTATGCTCATAACTATGCTCATGGCTGTGGTCATGCGTATGCGGCTCTGAATGGCTGTGCTCTCCATCTGTGTGCGTATGCTCATAGATGGTGCCGTCCGGCGCTATATGTGTATGGGTATGTATCTGTTCCTTCATGATCATCGTTCTCTTTCTTGGGTTTTGTCCAGTATAGCACACGCATATTCAAAATACAATCCGGGGTGAGGGGATGTTTTTTCCACTTTTTCGGGCTTTTATGCCTGCTGCTCCGTCAGCTTCCGGCGAAGCTCCTCCTCTTTTCCTCCGGCATTCAGAAAATCTTCCGCCTCCCCGGAAAGCTCCCCCAGCTCCTCCTGCAATACCCTGCTGCAGACCGGCTGCTCCCGAAGGCCGGTCAGGAAGATCACCAGCTCCTGCTTTTTCCCGAAGGCTCCACGAACGAAGGCCGCGCCGTTTTTCATGGCCGCGGTCAGTTCTTTCCGCTGCCGCTCTGCCCGGCTTTGTTCCTGTTCGCTTCTCTCCGAAAATGCGTCCGCGGCTCCGCCTGTCCTGACTGCCTCCCTGCAGTCCCGGATCACGTTGAAAAGCCGTTGTTCCCGTTCTTCTTCCCCTGCATCCAGCAGACCATTTTCTTTGCGCACCGCCAGGCTCTTTCTCCGACGGTCCAGGCGCTCATCCACAAGCGCTGTCAGCTGCTCTGCGGTTCCCTGTCCCAGGCCGTCCGCAAAGAATCGCAAACTGTCGGACAGCTTCTGCTGCTCCTCGTACGCCCTGCCCAGGGTATAAATGCGCTGTAACAGAAGCCATACAATACAAAGCCGTTCATCAAAGGGCAGCTCCGGAAGCTTTGCGGTATCCGCTCCGGCTCCTGCCAGAATTTCTTCCGGCTTCAACTCCTTCTTCCATTTTTCATAAAGACGGTAATAGAACGTGAATTCCGCCGCCGTGTCTTCGTCCTGAAGATACTGGCCAAACAGCGCCTCCTCCACGCCAAGCTCCAGCTCCTCCATGGTCAGCAGTATCTCTGACAAATCTTCCCAGGCCCGGCCGGTTACAAAGCCCTTCTCGCCAGGCTCCATCACGTAAAAGCGTTCCGGGCGCAGCTCCAGGAAGGACAACACTGCCGGGTGCAGACCGCGCTCCACCGCATAATGCTTCCAGATGGGAAAATCCGGTTCCACCTTCATATAGCGCACCCGATCCAGGGTAACCGTATCAAATTCCCGCACCGAACGGTTGTAGGCAGGCGGATTACCGGCCGCCACGATGACCCAGCCCTCGGGCAGCGCATGGCTTCCGAAGGTCTTATACTGGAGAAACTGCAGCATGGCCGGCATTAGCGTCTCTGACACACAGTTGATCTCGTCCAGGAATAAAATGCCGTCCCTGCAGCCGGTTTTTTCCATCTGCTCGTAGACCGACGCAATGATTTCACTCATAGTATAAGAAGTCACGGTGTACTCTTTTCCCGCGAACTGCTTTTCCGTCAATACCGGCAGACCGATGGCGCTCTGACGGGTATGGTGGGTCATGGTGTAAGACACCAGGCCGACGCCACATTCTCCGGCAATCTGCTCCATGATGGCGGTCTTGCCGATACCCGGCGGGCCAATCAGCAGCACTGGCCGCTGTCTCGGCACCGGAATCCGGAAGGTTCCCGCCGCCGTTCTGGCTGTGTAAGCCCGGACTGTCTTTTTGATTTCTTCTTTTGCCTCCTGTATATTCATGCCCTTTTCTCCTCCAATACCAGTCTGTGTACCCAGTCCGGCATATCGATACTGTCAAAATGCCCCTGCAGCATTACGAACCAGACCTGATAGTCCGGCTCCTTCTTCGGATACCAGCCGCAACCGTCCGTAAAATACAGAATTCCCTGTAAATCCCGCAGCTCTCCCCGCTGCCTCAGCTCCTCAATCCGCGCGAAGGCCGGACGGAAATCTGTCCCGCCCCCGCCCCGGATCTCCAGGTGCTCCAGATATTTTTCGAATTCTTCCCGGCTGTGAATGCAGTCGTCCCGCTGGATCTGATTATCACACTGGATCAGATGCAGGCAGAAGCTTCGGAAAAACAGGCGATCCTGCTCCAGAATCCCCCTGGTCTCCTCCAGGAATACCCGAACCAGTTCTTTTTCACAGGAACCGGAGGTATCGATGACAATGACCAGGTCGGCGATTTTCCGTTCCTCGCTGTATTCCAACGGTTCTATCAGCGGCATATTTCCATACATTTCCAGTCCGTAAGTGTACCAGGAATACTGAAACTCGTCCAGATTCAGGCGGCTGTCTTCCCGGTAGGAGGACAGGCCTCTTAAGATACTCCGATAATCGCCACGCTGACCGGCTGCCGGAACCAGCTGCCGGGTGCGGTGCCGCTTCGCCGTCCCCGCTTTCCGTTTTCCTCTGGGATTGCCGCTTCGAAGCAGTTTCTCCCCCTGGCCCTGCCAGAAGGCCTTTTCCCGCTCGTCAGGCTTCTGCCCCCAGCCGCTGTGGTCGTCTACCGGGGGCTTTTCCGGGATGGATTTTCCCCAAAGCTCTTCCGTCAGCGCCCAGGCCTTTTCATCGCAGTCAGCCTCCCAGGCCTTTCGCTCCTCCTGTTCCACACGCCAGGCCTCGAAGGGGTGCCCCAGGAGCTGGTGGCTCAACATGTGCAGCAGCTCCCGGCAGAGGAAATCGCTGTCTTTCAGGAAATCCGACTGGATCCGGGACGGGGAGAGATAGAAAATGTGGCCGTCGGTCCGAAAGCCCGCACAGGCCTTGTCCACGCTTTTCTGCTCCTCTCCCCTGTTATGTTCCGGCTGCTTCGGCTCTTCGATCCGAAACTTCACCGCGCCCAGCACCGGCGCCAGGCCATGAAGCCGCTGGTAGAGCTTCAGCTTCAGCAGATCGAGGATTTCATATTCGGTTGTGTACCGGCCGGCCTGATTTTCCATATCCCCGCTCCGCTTCCTTTCGCCTTTCTTCTTGTCTATCATTTTAACACGATGACTCCGCTTTATAAAGACCACAAAAAATATCTGTACCACGCCCCTGGGGGAATGATACAGATATTTGGAATTTTCTGTAAACTATAATCTTACAGCTCGCAATTATTTACGGTTCTCGGGAACGGAATCACGTCGCGGATATTGCCCATGCCGGTCAGATACATCACGCAGCGCTCGAAGCCCAGGCCAAAGCCGGAATGACGGACAGAGCCGTATTTCCGCAGATCAAGGTAGAAGCCGTAATCCTCTTCCTTCAGACCCAGTTCCTGCATACGACTGGTCAGCTTCTCCAGGTCGTCCTCTCTCTGGCTTCCGCCGATGATCTCACCGATACCCGGAACCAGACAATCCATAGCGGCTACGGTCTTGCCGTCCTCGTTCAGCTTCATATAGAAGGCCTTGATCTCCTTCGGATAATCGGTTACGAAAATCGGGCGCTTGAAGACCTGCTCGGTCAGATAACGCTCATGCTCGGTCTGCAGGTCGCAGCCCCAGCTTACCTTATAATCAAAGTTGTCGTTATTCTTCTCCAGGATCTCAATAGCCTCGGTGTAAGTCACATGGCCGAACTGGGAGTTCAGTACGCCGTGCAGTCTGTCCAGAAGTCCCTTGTCCACAAACTGGTTGAAGAAATTCATCTCCTCCGGAGCGTTTTCCAGCACGTAGCTGATAACGTATTTCAGCATCGCCTCGGCTACTTCCATGTTGTCTTCCAGATCCGCAAAGGCCATCTCCGGCTCAATCATCCAGAACTCAGCCGCATGGCGGGTGGTGTTGGAATTCTCCGCGCGGAAGGTCGGTCCAAAGGTATAGATATCACGGAACGCCATAGCGTAGGTCTCGCCATTCAGCTGTCCGCTTACGGTCAGGTTCGTCTCTTTTCCGAAGAAGTCCTGGCTGTAATCGATCTGTCCCTCTTCGGTCTTCGGTACATTGTTCAGATCCAGCGTGGTTACCTGGAACATCTCGCCTGCGCCCTCGCAGTCGCTTCCGGTAATCAGCGGCGTATGTACATATACGAAGCCTCTCTCCTGGAAGAACTGATGAATCGCGTAGGCAATCAGGGAGCGAACCCGGAATACAGCCTGGAAGGTATTGGTTCTGGCGCGCAGATGGGGAATCGTTCTCAGATACTCGAAGGAGTGGCGCTTCTTCTGCAGCGGATAATCCGGCGCGGAATCGCCCTCTACCACAACCTCTTCTGCCTGAATCT
>CAKRTY010000161.1 GCA_934402125.1 uncultured Anaerosacchariphilus sp.
ATCATGGGCTCAACAGTGGTGCCGCAGCGGTCGTGGGTTCCTACATTATGAACATGGTCTACCACCTTCACCAGCAGCCCCTGCTCCTTCAGTTCCTCTACCATGACCTTGCGGGCCTCGTAGCGATCCATGCCTGCGTACTTGCCGCCGTTCTCATTGATGGTTGCGTCGTCATTCAGAATATTGATCTCCGGCAGGTTATGACGCTTTCCTACCTCGAAATCGTTGGGGTCGTGTGCCGGGGTAATCTTTACCACGCCGGTACCAAACTCCTTATCTACATAAGCGTCTGCGATAACCGGAATCTCGCGGCCTACCAGAGGCAGGATCACGGTCTTACCTACGATATCTTTATACCGCTCGTCATCCGGGTTTACCGCCAGGGCGCTGTCGCCAAGCAGGGTCTCCGGTCTGGTGGTAGCGATCTCTACAAACTTGTCGCTGCCCTTGATCGGGTAATTGATGTGCCAGAAATGACCTGCCTGCTCCTCGTGCTCTACCTCTGCGTCAGAGATCGAGGTCTTGCAGACCGGACACCAGTTGATGATACGGGAGCCCTTGTAGATATAGCCCTTCTTATGCAGGCGCAGGAATACCTCCTGTACGGCCTTGGAGCAGCCCTCGTCCATGGTGAAGCGCTCTCTGTCCCAGTCGCAGGAGGAGCCAATCTTCTTCAGCTGATCTACGATGGTGCGGCCATACTCTTCCCGCCACTCCCAGGTTCTCTTTAAGAAGCCCTCACGGCCCAGCTCGTTCTTATCGATACCTTCCGACTTCAGCTGGTTGATGACCTTAACCTCTGTGGAAATGGAAGCATGGTCGGTTCCCGGAATCCACAGCGCATTGTAGCCCTGCATTCTCTTGTAACGGATCAGGATATCCTGCAGGGTATTGTCCAGTGCGTGTCCCATGTGCAGCTTTCCTGTGATATTGGGAGGCGGCATGACAATCGTGAACGGTTTTTTACTCCGATCCACCTCTGCATGGAAATACTTTTTCTCCAGCCACTCTCCGTAAATACGATCCTCCATTGCTTTGGGATCGTAGGTCTTTGCCAACTCTTTCATTCTGTTCCTCCTTCATTTTTCTTTCGCTTCTTGAACCAGTCGAAAAAAATAAGCGCCCTCTCTTATCCTGAAAGGGCGCTTGTGCGCGGTACCACCTTACTTATGAAGCGAAAATCCGCCTCATATCTCTCACCCTTTAACGCTGGTCAGGCGTGAATGGCTAGGGATATTCCGTTCACCATTCCGGCTCCAAAGCTACCTTCCGCAAGCGACCCTTCCACGACAGCCTCTCAGCCTGTGAGCTGTCCTCTCTTTTGACGTCTGCCCTGCCTACTCCTCTTTTTCTCTGCCTTTATCATGATTTCGTTATTCTTTCCAGTCTAACTGTAGGTAAATATAGCAGTCTTTCCGCGGATTGTCAAGGCTTCCGGGCTTATTCCTTGCGGATTGTATATTCGTCCCGTACCGTCCAGTCGTCTACCGTATACGCCTTCAGACGCAGCTCCTTGTCTGTCACATCAAAGCGGATCGCCATGGGCTGCTCCTGCTCTATCTGGCAGACCAAGTTGCCGTTCGGCGTCACTCCCTGATACAGGCTTCCGCTGGAGGTTCCGCAGACCACATACATGGTTCCCTCCGGATTTACAGCGGTAGCTCCGGACGCATAATCATACTTATTATCTATTCTGGCGCATTCCCGGTTGATAAAGGCAGAGCGGGAATACACCGCGTCATGGCCGGTGATAACCAGATCAATGTCATTATCCGCACAGATATAAGCCAGGGATTTTCGAATCCAGGAATCCATCTGATCCTGATAGCGTTTCACGCTGCTATAAGCCGGATAATGCTGGATAATCACCCTCCATTTTGTGTCCGGGTGCTCCGCAATCACCTTTGGCACATACTCCTCATGCGTATCCGTCTCCTGGGCTGTAATGCTATTCAGTACAAGAAACAGTACGTCGCCCCGGATAAAATAGTAATCTCCGTCCTTATCATATTCGCTCATTCCATAGGTGTCTGAGCGGTTCGGCACATTAAAATGCTCATAGAAGAAGGGGCCGCCGCCGTAACCCAGCTCCTTACAAATCTGCTCGTTGGCCACATCGTGATTTCCGGTCACCGGCGCCAGCGGAATCTTATAAAGTCCCAGATGATCCAGGAAGCCGCTGTATTCCTCCGCATTTCCAAACTGAGCCACCTGATCGCCCGCATGTACCATAAACTGCGCCTCCGGCACATAATTGGTCAGGCGTGTCACCACCTTGTCCCAGTTTTCTACCGTTACCTCTTCCTCCTGATACTGGTCCTGTCCAATCTCCGCGTCAGAAGTTACCAGGAAGGTAAAGCCCTCTTTCGTGTCGCCCTCCGGCACCGTATATTTGTATTCGGGAGACCAGCCGCCTGCGTCATTTCCTACCTTATATGCATAGGTCTTTCCCGGCTGCAGTCCGGTCACCGTTGCTTTGTTTACATAATACCCAGGCATGGTCTGAGAGGCGCTGCACTGAGCCGTCACCATCTGAAATGTTCCGTCCTGTACCGTATACCAGCTGACCTGACCGGCGCTTCCGCTGGGGGACATCCAGTTGAGGCGGATCTCATCGTCAGTTCCTCCCACCTCCAGGGTCAGATATTTAATAGAAGTGGTATTCAGAAGCGGTTCGCTCTCATAGTCCGTCGCGAAGGTACTCTTTTCCTGCTCCTGACGGGCTGCTTCGTCCTTAGCCGCCTGTTCTGCGGCCGGATCCACCGTCGGCTCCGCCGCCGGAGCTGTTTCTTCCACCGGCGTCTCTTCCTCTGAAACCGGCGTTTCTATCTTAATCTCTGCATCCGCAGGCTCGTCCGCCTTTCTGTGCTTCAGCGTCCATGCAGCCGCTATAACCAGCGCAAGCAGAACGCCCGCCGTAAATACCGTACGAATTCCTCGGTTATTCTTTTTCATAAACTTCTCCTCTTTCGCCACCCATTGTCTTGCTCCCCGCCACAGCGGAAGGGATTGTAAGCTATACTCTAGCATTATATTCCGGCGGATTCAAGGAAATACCTGTTTTTTTAAGAATCTTTTGAATTTCTTAAGAAAACACGGAGGGCTGTCTGCGAAAAAGCGCGGACAGCCCCCTGTTTATACAGCTTTATGCCAGATCACTCAAATCCTCACCATTGGTTTCAATGACCTTTTTATACCAATAGAAGGAATCCTTCTTACTTCTGGAGAAATCTCCTGTGCCATCGTCGTGACGGTTTACATAAATAAATCCATAACGCTTATGGAACTCGCCGGTACCGAAGGAAACCAGGTCAATGCAGCCCCAGGTTGTATAACCGATCAGTGGAGCGCCTTCCTCGATTGCTTCGTTCATGGCCTTGATATGCTGGCGGTAATATTCCACGCGGTACGCGTCATGGATAGAACCATCTTCCTCTACCTTATCCACAGCTCCGAAACCATTTTCCACAATCATCAACGGAACGCCCGGATAACGGGAAGCCAATTTTTTCAGCGTCCACTTCAGTCCCTCCGGATCGATCTGCCAGCCCCAGTCGGAAACCTTCAGATAAGGATTTTTCATGCCACCGGACAGATTTCCTTTAATTGCCTCTGCCTTCGGATCCACGCTGATGCAGTTACTCATATAATAGGAGAAGGTATACATATCTACCGTTCCCTCCTTCAGGATTTTCTTATCTTCCTCTGTAATATAAGAAAGATCAATCCCATCCTTTTTAAGTTTCGCAAGAGCCACCGGATTGTAAACACCCTTCACCTGAACATCACCGCACAGATCGTTGAACATCAGATCCTTTTCCTGGGCCGCCAGCTCATCTGCCGGATTGCAGGTCAGCGGATACCAGGTAATATGGCAGATCATACAGCCAATCTGAAATTCTGGATTGATTTTATGGCCTTCGATTACCGCCTTCGCGCTGGCCACAAACTCGTTGTGCAGAGCCTCCCAGCGTCTCTGGGGATCATCCTTCAGATCCGAAATGAAGGTGGGAGTCTCCCGCTCCAGATCCTCTGCTTCCACAAGACCCACCCCATTGTAGCGGCCTCTCGGAATAGTACCGCCATTAATTTCATTGAAGGTCAGCCAGTATTTTACTTTATCCTTGTAACGCTCAAAACAGGTGGTCGCGTATTTTACATACAGATCTATGGTTTTCCGACTGGAAAATCCACCGTATCTGCGGGTAATCTCCCAGGGGATCTCATAATGGCACAGCGTTACAATGGGCTCGATGCCGTATTTACGGCACTCGTCAAACAGCGCATCATAGAACGCAAGTCCTGCCTCATTGGGCTGCTCATCATCCCCGTTGGGGAAAATCCGGGACCAGTTGATGGAGGTCCGAAAGCACTTAAAGCCCATTTCCGCAAATAATTTGATATCTTCTTTATAACGATGATAAAAATCAATTCCCATATGGGACGGATAAAACTTATCCGGTATGATATGGGAGCAGAAGGTTCTGGGCGTATTTACATTTCCTCCCAGAAGCATATCCGCGGTGGACAGACCCTTGCCGTCCTCCCGGTACGCACCCTCACACTGATTTGCCGCAACTGCGCCGCCCCATAAAAAATTTTTTGGAAAACTCATGCTTCTCTCCTATGCTAAAACTGTCATCAAAACATCTCCGCACTCTACCTGCTTCTTTTCTGTTGCAAGGACATCAGAAAA
>CAKRTY010000162.1 GCA_934402125.1 uncultured Anaerosacchariphilus sp.
GAGCGGCTGGGACTTCCACACGCTGTGGCAACCACTGAGCCACCGGAGCGGCTGTCATCTCATTTTCCGGCCTTTTTTGACCGGATTCTGGTGGACGCGCCCTGCTCCGGAGAGGGAATGTTCCGGAAGGAGGAACAGGCGGTGCTCCAGTGGAGCCAGGAGAATGTAGAGCTCTGCGCCCGCAGGCAGCAGGATATTCTGGAGGAAGCAGCCGGGATGCTCCGGCCGGGCGGCGTGTTAGTCTATTCTACCTGCACCTTCGCGCCGGAGGAGGACGAGGAAAGCGTGGTGCGCTTCCTTCTGAAGCATCCGGAATTTTCTGTAAAAAAGACGGAGGCGTATGAGGGCTTTGCTCCGGGAAGACCGGAGTGGGCACGGCTTACGGAGAAAGAAAAAGAGGGCGTCAGCCCGGAACGGCTGGAGGAGATTCTCACTTCTGTCAGAGATACCTTCCGTCTGTGGCCCCACAGGCTTGACGGGGAAGGACATTACGCGGCGGTGCTGGAAAAAGCCGGAGCAGGCAAAGCGGAGGCCGAAAAAAAGGCAGGGCGCGTCTCCGGTAAGTCCGGCCGGGGAACGGTGGACGCGGAGGCCTGGAGGCTCTACGAGGAATTTGCGGCGGATACCCTGAAGAACCGTCCGGAGGGCGTGCCCATGCTTTTTGGGGAGCAGCTGTATCTGTTGCCCTGCGAGCTTAAGCTGGCGGGACTTAAGGTCTTACGTCCCGGCCTTCATCTGGGAACCGTAAAGAAGAAACGCTTCGAGCCCGCCCACGCCCTGGCGCTTGCCCTGAGGGCGGAGGAGGTAAAGCGGACGGTGTCATATCCGGCAGATTCCGGAGAGATCCGCTCCTGGCTGTCGGGAGAAACGCTTCCGGGAGGAGAGGGCAAGGGCTGGACGCTGGTTCTGGTAGATTCCTTCCCTCTGGGCTGGGGAAAGCTGGCCGGCGGAAGCCTGAAAAATCATTACCCCAAGGGGCTTCGGAAATAAGGGAACAAAACCTGTAAATTTGTGCAAATATCACACAAAACAGAAAAATAAACTGGTTTAGATTGACAAAAGCGACAAAAGGTGGCACAATGAATACAAGGCAGAGCTCAGACCAAATGTTGCGGACCGAACGCGGAGGCTGCCGGGTTACATACTATTTCGTGGGAGGATTTTCTTATGAATGATTATGAACTGATCCGGGATATTCTGGACAAAAGCAGCTATACAGTAGCGATGTGTGGAACAGATATGATGAAGGAGTCCGGTATGCCCAGCCTTCGCGCTCCGGAGATTGCCTATCAGGTGGAGAAGGAGTTTGGTTATTCGCCGGAGGAGATTTTCTCTTCTGTATTTTACGCGAACCGCCCGGATACCTTTTTCAAGTATTACCGGGAGTGGATGCTGAAGCCCCATCTGGAGCCCAGCGCAGGCTTTTACGCGCTGGCGGAGCTGGAAAAGCGCGGAAAGCTGCAGTGCAGTATTGCGAATAATGTACACAATCTGCCGGGCCGGGCAGGCTGTCAGAAGGTGCTGAACCTTCACGGAACCATTTACGACAATGAGTGCCCCAGATGCGGAAGAAAGTATCCCATGGAATATATCCGGGATACCAACCGGGTGCCTCTGTGCGAGGACTGTATGGCGGTGGTCCGTCCGAAGGTGCTGCTGTTTGGCGAGCAGGTGGACAACCGGATGATGACGGCGGCAGTAGAGGAGATTTCCAAGGCGCAGGTATTGCTGCTTCTGGGAACATCTATCGGCTCCGGTCTTTGCGAGCGGTATGTGAAGTATTTTGAGGGAGAGACTCTGATTATTATCAATGCAGCGGAGCATTTTACCGATGAAAAGGCGGATATTGTGCTGCGGGAGGAAGTAAAAACGGCGCTTCCGAAGATAGTAGGATTATAACAATACGGACAAACGAAGGAAAGGCAGGAGACAGCTATGAAGGCGCTGGAGGAAAAGATATTACAGGAGGGCGTGGTCGTTGACGGAGATATTCTGAAGGTGGACGGCTTTGTAAACCATCAGATCGACGTGCCTCTTATGGAAGAAATTGGAAAAGACATGGCAGAGCATTTTAAGGGACAGGGAATTACGAAGGTATTTACCATCGAGTCCTCGGGAATCGCTCCCGCCCTGTTTACGGCAAAGGAGCTGGGCGTGCCGTTGGTAGTGCTGAAGAAGCAGCAGACGGCGGACAGCCTGAAGACAGAGGTGTGGCAGACGGAGGTCGTTTCCTACACAAAGGAAACCTCTTACCGGCTGACTCTGGCGAAGAATTATATTTCCGATGCGGATCATGTGCTGATTGTAGATGATTTCCTGGCAAATGGAGAAGCGGCGACCGGAGCGATCCGTCTGATCCGCAAGGCCCATGCCACGGTGGCGGGAATCGGCGTCCTGATTGAGAAGTCCTTCCAGCCGGGTCACGAAAAGCTGGAAAGCCAGGGAATCCATGTATACGCTCAGGCAAGCATTCAGGCCTTTGACAACGGAAAAGTGGTATTTTAAATGAGAGAGAAGAACAGAACAGGCGCGGACGCAGCAGTCCGCGCCTTTGAAAAGAGCGATATTTCACAGATTCTGCTCACCATCGGCGGTATGCTGATCTACGCCATCGGCATCAATAATTTTATCGTTCCGGCGGGACTCTACAGCGGCGGCATCATTGGTATCAGCCAGATTCTCCGTACCCTTCTGGTGCAGTATGCGCACTTGAATTTCGGCGGCACGGATATCGCAGGTATCATCAGTTTGATTCTGAATCTGCCACTGTTTGTGCTGGCTTATATGTCGGTGGGGCGCCATTTCTTCTGGAAGACAGTCATCTGCGTGGTGAGCCAGTCCCTGTTCCTGACTCTGATTCCGATTCCGGTCAGCCCCATTGTGGAGGATACGATTACGGCGACTCTGATCGGTGGCATCATCGTGGGAGCCGGTATCGGTATCTCCCTTCAGAGTGGCGGATGCAGCGGAGGAATCGATATCCTGGGCATGTATTTTACGAAGAAATACAATGGCTTCAGCGTGGGAAAGCTGAATCTGCTGATTAATCTGGTAATATATGGAAGCTGCGCTTTGCTTTTTGATATCAAGGTCGTGATCTATTGTATCATTTACGCGGCGGTGAATACGCTGATGGTGGACAAGACACACACCCAGAATATTCGGACGGCGGTGATCATCATTACCAAGGAGGATCCGGAGAAAATCAAGCATTATATCATGGACGAGCTGGCCCGGGGAGTCACCCATTGGGACGCAACGGCGGGCTACACGGACGACCGGTCGCATATCCTTTTCACGGTCATGTCCAAGCATGAACTGTCCATGCTAAAGCAGGAAATGAAGTATATCGACCCGAAGGCCTTCATTGTCAGCAAGGATAATGTGGGTATCGATGGAAGATTCGCGAAACATTTATAAAAAAATACGTATAGTATAAGAGGACGGAGGATTCCGGAATCTTTCTATAAGGAAAAAGCCTGCACCCGGATATGTGGGTGCAGGCTTTTTGCGCGGGAAGCTACTGAGCCTTATTTACGAAGGACTGGCAGTCAGTACACTCCACCTTGGTGGGATTGGCTTCATGGGTGCCGACCTGGATCTTGTTCAGGGTACAGTAGTTTTCGTTCTGGGCGTGATGGGTACAGTTGTTGACGGTGCAGCCGATGGCTTCATTTTTGTTGGTCATCATGTGAAATTCCTCCTTTACGGCGCGGCGAACCGCATTCGTTTGCGTTACAGAAGTAGTATGCGCCCGGCTGCGGATTTTATACACAAAAATTGTGTCTGTACTCTTAACAAATACTTGGGATTTTCTAAAAATTATATAAAATGGAAAATTGTTTCACATCTCCGGGTATGTTATACTGGAGTGAATGATAGAAAAAGGAGAGGTAAGATGTCGTTTATCAGTGTATTTGATGTATTGGGGCCGAATATGATTGGTCCCTCCAGCTCCCACACGGCGGGAGCGGCCAGAATCGCTTATCTGGCCCAGAAAATGCTTGCGGGTCCGCTGGTGCAGGTAGATTTTATCCTGTATGGATCCTTTGCCCGCACCTATCGGGGACACGGAACAGATCGGGCGCTGCTGGGCGGTATCATGGGGTTTGATACGGACGATGAAAGGATTCGGGATTCCTTTCAGATAGCAGAGAAGCGTAGGATACGGTTTTCCTTCACCACCAACGAGGAGGAGACGGAGGTGCATCCGAATACGGTGGACATCCATATGGTAAATGAGGCAGGCCGGGAGCTGACGGTCCGGGGAGAATCCCTGGGCGGCGGGAAGGCTCGTATCTGCCGGATTAACCGGGTGGAGGTGGATTTCACCGGAGAGTACAGCGCAGCGATTGTGATTCATCAGGACCGTCTTGGGGTGGCGGCCCATATCACCAGCGTGCTGAGCCGACAGGGGGTCAACATTGCCTTTATGCGTCTGTTTCGGGAGGGTAAGGGCGATATCGCCTATACCATCGTGGAATCCGACGGGCAGCTGCCGGAGACCATTGCGGACAGGCTCCGGGAAAATGAGAATGTGCATGAAGTGATGATTGTGCAGCCGTAAAAAAGAAGTGAGGGGTTTGGAAACATGGATTTTAAAAATGCAAACGAATTGCTGATACTTTGCGAAGAACAGAATATGCGTATCTCCGATGTCATGCGGCGACGAGAGATG
>CAKRTY010000163.1 GCA_934402125.1 uncultured Anaerosacchariphilus sp.
TGAACCGGATAATTTTTATCGTAGGTGGTCAGCACCAGCTCATAAGCATGCTCCATGCCCTTCATATGCTGCTCCATCTCTTCATACAGCTCCCGCGGAAGAGAATGGCGTTTCCAGAACATGATCACATTAACCAGTTCCTTGCAGGCCGGAAGGCAGCCTACCACGGCAACCACCGTAAACAGGTTCATCCGGCTTTTGGCGGTCGCGTAACCAATGATAAAAATGACAGCTGGCAGCAGGAAAAAGATAAAAGTCTTTAAAAGCTGTGCTTTTTTATGGGCGTCAATATATCCGTAATCGCCCTTTTCCGGTACCTTTCGCATTCTGATTTCTCCTTATCTCAATGCTTTGATGTGTTCTTCCATCAGACTCTTCATGGGAATGGATATCTCCTCGGAATCCTGGATACAGAAAGAAAGCCAGTCCTTCAATACGGTTTCGTCGATCTCAAGCTCGTCCTCACCGGCCAGGGTCTGGTAATAGACGCCTTTTTCATTTCCCTCATAGACAGAACCGATTTCCGCGTAGGAATCCTCGTCCTCGTCATACACATACAGAGTAAAGGGCCAGAATTCGCTGTCCTCTGCGGCGCTGGGATTGTGGGACCAGTCTGCCCGGACGATACCATTGTCATAGAAGGTCACTGCGGGGAATTCTACGAACTCCTCCCGCACCGCGCCCAGGGCTTCCACAAAATCATAAACCAGAAAGGCATGACCTGCCTCAGAGGCAGTAACATAGGAAATCACCAGCTCCTCCCGTCCGTCGCTGTCTACATCGCAGACGCCGAACTGATTCCGGGACAGATCTGTTCCATCATAATCCAGCTCCAGTCCATTGGGGAACTGCTGATTATAATAGATGTCCTCCAGCACAGAACGGTAAGCGCTCTTTCCGGCGTCAGACAATGCGCCCAGGTCTGTTGTAGCTGTCGTTTCCCCGGCGTCTGTTATATCCGTTGTTTCTGCTGTATTCTTTGTATCCGTATCACTCTTACAGCCTGCTGCCAGAACCGTAGCGCCCAGCAGTATGGCCAGCCAGTATTTTTTCATTCTGATACTCTCCTTCTTTTCTGTCAAAATGTTCCGTCAGGGTTTTCACCCGCATTTCATTATACGCAAAGGAGTTCCATCCTGCAAGCCTTCTTTTGGGAAAATCCGATGCATGGGATTCCGGGATTGACATTTTCCGTTCCGGATTTCTATAATAAAGGAATGGAGGAAAATCAAATGAAAAAGTTATGGACATTATTCCTGGCTTTCGCTGTGCTGCTTACGGGCTGCTCCGGCATACAGACTTCCACGCCGGTTTCCCACAGCACCTTTTTTGCCATGGATACGGTTATGGATTTTCAAATATACGGGGATGCGGATCTTTTGAGAAATGCAGAAGAAATCGTTACGGATCTGGAGAAAAAGGTATCGGTTACGGATCCGGACAGTGAAATCTATGCCATCAATCAGCAGGGAGCTGGTACGTTGACCGGTGAGGCAGAGGAGCTGATGAAGCTGGCTCTGTCTATGTGCAGCCGGACAGACGGAATGCTGGATATCTCTATCTACCCGGTAGTCCGGGCCTGGGGCTTTACCACCGGGGCATATCAGGTTCCGGAAGAGGAGACGCTTCAGAAGCTGCTGCCGCTGGTAGACTATACAAAGATTCAATACGACAACACCACCGGACAGGTCACGATTCCGGAGGGAATGACCATCGATCTGGGCAGCATCGCCAAGGGCTACGCCGGGCAGCTGGCCGCGCAGTATTTGCGGGATCAGGGCGTTACCTCTGCTCTTCTGAATCTGGGCGGCAATGTACAGACCATCGGTTCCAGGCCGGACGGAACACCCTGGAGTATCGGCATTCAGGATCCAAAGGGAAGCAGTCCCATGATGGCGCTGTCTGTCTCGGACCAGGCTGTGATCACCTCCGGCGGCTATGAACGGTATTTTGAACAGGACGGACAGACTTACTGGCACATTATGGATCCGGCCACCGGCCGTCCTGCCAGGAGCGGACTGCTCTCCGTTTCCGTTATCGGGGAGCAGGGCAGCGTCTGTGACGCGCTTTCCACCGCCCTCTTTGTCATGGGACTGGAAAAGGCAGCCCGTTTCTGGGCTGCCAGTGATGATTTCGAAGCAATTTTTGTAACAGAGACCGGCGAAATCTATCTGTCAGAAGGACTGAAGAATCAGTATGTGCTTCTCAATGATTACGCGGATGCACAGGTAAATATACTGGAGCGCTAGTCTGATTTCCGGGCGATGATATACCAGGTTTTGCTGTAATTTCCTTCATTTTCCAGAAAATGGTTGGCGCATTTTTCTACCCGGAAACCGTTTTTTTGCAGAAGGGAGCAGACTGCCTTTTCATCATGGACGATTTCCCGGATATTCTCTTCGAACTGCTTTACGCCGTTTTCATATACGGTCGTATTCAGATTGATACGGCCGTCCGGATCATGGGTCACCATGAATTGAGCCTTAACGGTTTCGCTGAAGTCCAGGTCGATGGGCTCTGCCATGGGAACCTCTTTTTCATTCAGAATGTCGAAGATAAAGTACCCACCCTCTGCCAGATATGCGGATACGTTGGCAAAGATACGGTCAATATCTTCCAATTCCATAATGTGATTCAGGGCGTCCCCGGTACAGGTCACCAGATCAAAGGAGGTTTCCGGACGGTAAGTGATCATATCTGCCACCTCGTAATGGATATGGGGATTCCGTTCCTTCGCGATGGCAATCATGCCCTCGGAAAAATCCATTCCCCAAGCTTCGATACCTTCTTTCGCCAGAAGCTCACAGAGCACACCGGTACCGCAGGCCAAATCAAGGCTTTTACGAACCTTTATCTGATGCTGATTCAGCCAGGTGAGAAGCTGTTCCCCAAAGGCTTCCGGAAAATAATTCCAACCAAACTGATTATAGACTTTACAGAACGCGGTGCTGTACATACTTGAATCCTCCCCGGTTTTACAGATTAAGGTACGCTTTCCAGTCCAGCTCTTTTCCATTCAGCACACACTCCTCCAGCGTGTCGCCGTCATAGCCAAGCTTTAAGGAGAAAAACGGTGCGTCCTCGGCCAACAGTTTAAAGAAGACTTTATCGCCAACCCAGAGCTCCAAATCATGGATCTGATCCTCCGGCACCCATTCCAGTACGCCTTCCCGGCAATTATAATCCAGATCGCCTTCCCAGCCTGTGGCCGTATAGAGGCACATATACTGGGTCTCCACACCCTTCAGGGCAAAGGTTACGATTCCCCGGAACCGGTAATCGGTCAGGGTCAGTCCCGTTTCCTCGAGGGTTTCCCGTAAGAGACAGTCCTCCGGGCTTTCATAGGCCTCCGCATGGCCGCCCACGCCAATCCACTTATCCTGATTGACGTCATTTTTCTTTTTGATGCGGTGCATCATCAGGAATTTTCCATCCTGCTCCAGATAGCACAGTGTAGTCAGAGTTCCAACCGTATTTTTCATAAGTAATCCCTCTCCTTTTTAAAAAGAAAACAGCATGGCTGAGAGCCGCGTCATCACGCCCTGGGGCAGAATGCCGGAGGCGGCTTTTACCAGCTTCATACTGCCGCCGCAGATGGATACCGCGCGTCCTTTCTCCGCGTCAAAGAGGGCTTTTCGCACCACACGCTCCGGCTTTATCAGAAACAGGCGCTTCACCGGATTCAGCTCAATGCCGCCTGCCGCGAAAAAGTCTGTTTTTACCGGACCCGGACACACGGCTGTCACCGATATCCGACGATCCCGCAGCTCTTCCTTTAATGCCCGGGACAGGGACAGTACATAGGCCTTGCTGGCTGCATAGGCGGCAAACCCGGGCTGCGGCAGAAAGGCGGATCCGGAATCCATCTGGATAATCCGGCTGCCTTTTCTGAAATAAGGCAGGCAGGCCATGGTAACTGCCGTCAGGGCCCTGCAGTTGATGTCTACGATGGATAAAACCTCGTCAATGTCCTGCTGTTCCAGCTTTCCCGCATGGCCCAGTCCGGCGGAATTGACCAGAATCCGGATCACCGGACGTTCCTTGCGAAGCAGGCATGAAAGCTCCCCGCAGGAATCCTTTTCCGAAAGATCCAAAGGAAGCGTCCGGATGATGGTTTTCTCCTTTAATTCTTCCTGCAGACGCAAAAGCTCCTCTTCTCTTCTTGCAATCCCCCAGATCTCTGAGATGGAACGGTAGCTTTCCGCAATCTGACGAACAAATTCCCGGCCGATGCCGGAGGATGCTCCTGTTACAATGGCAATGGATGCCCGTTTCTTTTCCATAGCTTCTGCCTCCTGTCAATTCCGGTATTATCCCAACAGATACTGATAGATGGCTTCTGCGCAGCCGTCATGCTCACAGTCTGCCACCGTTACATCGGAAATCGCCTTAATGTGATCTGCCGCATTTCCCATAGCCACAGCCAGACCGGCCGTCTCCAGCACCCGGATATCATTATCGGCGTCGCCGACGGCAATGGTTGCGGCGATAGGAATCTGCAGCGCTTCGCAAAGCATGGTAAGACCGACGCCCTTATCTACGCCTTTTGCTGTAATCTCCAGAGATGAGTTTTCCGCGTCCACCATTTCCAAAGGAAGGTCTGACGTCCGAATCCGTTCCTTCGTCCGCTCCCTGGATTCCATGCTTCGATGGTAA
>CAKRTY010000164.1 GCA_934402125.1 uncultured Anaerosacchariphilus sp.
ATTTTATCAATGATCCGCGCTATGTGCCCATGAAGCAGAAGGAGCTGGCGATTATCCTGCAGGTGGAGAAGAAGGATCGGGAAGAACTGAACCGGGTTCTGGATGAGCTTCTCTCGGAAGGAAAAATTTCCCTGTCCAAGCGGGGACGTTACGGCAAGGCAGAGATAAAAAAGGTGGTCGGCGTGTATACAAGCCATGCCAGGGGCTTTGGATTTGTCTCTGTGGAGGGCGAGGAACAGGATATCTTCATCGGGGAAGCCGACGCCGGGGACGCGTTCCTGGGCGATACGGTGGAGGTGGTCATCAAGGGCCATGCAGGCAAGCGGCCGGAGGGCGTCATTACCCGGGTGCTGTCCCATGGGATCACGGAAGTCATCGGTACCTTTCAGCGCAGCAAGAACTTTGGCTTCGTGGTGCCGGATAATCAGCGGATCCGTCAGGATATTTTTATTCCCCTGGAGAAAATCGGACCGGCAGTGGGCGGCCAGAAGGTGGTGGCAGAGCTTACCGATTATGGCAGGGGACGGAAAAATCCCGAGGGAAAGATTACCCGGATTCTGGGCGAGGCCGACGACCCGGCCACCGAGGTGCTGGGAATTATGCTGGCCTACGGGATTCCGACAGAGTTTCCGGAGCGGGTGCTGAACCAGGCGGAGCGTGTGGCAAAGCCGGTGTCTGAAGCAGACCGGGCGGGCAGACTGGATCTTCGGGAGGAGACCTGCGTGACCATCGACGGCGAGGACGCCAGGGATCTGGACGACGCGGTTTCCCTTCGAAGAGAGGGAGAAAACTATGTGCTGGGCGTACACATTGCGGATGTGACCAATTATGTGCAGGAAAACAGCGCCCTGGATCACGAAGCCCTTGACCGGGGAACCAGCGTCTATCTGGCGGATCGGGTGGTTCCCATGCTGCCCCGGGCCCTTTCCAACGGAATCTGTTCCCTGAACGCAGGAGAAGACCGGCTGGCCTTAAGCTGTATCATGACCCTTGACGGAAAGGGAAAGATCATCGGACATACCATAGCGGAGACGGTGATCTGTGTGAACCGCAGACTCAGCTACACGGGCGTGCAGAAGGTGCTGGACGGGGATCCGGAGGAAACGGCCCTCTATCCGGAGCTGGTTCCCATGCTGCAGGAGATGGCAGAGGTGTCCGCACTTCTGCGGAAGCGGAGAAGAAAAAGAGGATCCATCGATTTTGATTTTCCGGAGACAAAGGTGATTCTGGACGAAAAGGGATATCCCATAGATATCAGACCTTACGAGCGGAATACAGCCACCCGGCTCATCGAGGACTTTATGCTGGCGGCCAACGAAACGGTGGCGGAGGATTATTACTGGCAGGCCCAGCCCTTTGTATACCGGATTCATGAGAAGCCGGACAGTGAGAAAATGAGCCGTCTGGGAACCTTTATCCGGAATTTCGGGTACGCGCTTCATACGTCGGGTGATGAGATTCATCCGGGCGAGGTGCAGAAGCTGCTGGACAGGATTGCGGGGACGCCGGAGGAGGCCATGATCAGCCGCCTGACTCTGCGCTCCATGAAGCAGGCAAAGTACGCGACGGACTGCAGCGGCCATTTCGGGCTGGCAGCCACCCATTACTGCCACTTTACTTCCCCTATCCGGCGGTATCCGGATCTGCAGATTCACCGGATTATCAAGGAAAATCTGCGGGGCAGGTTAAATGGGGATCGGGTGATTCATTACGAAGCCATTCTGCCGGAGGTAGCCAAACGCTCCAGCGAGCTGGAACGGCGGGCGGAGGAGGCAGAACGAGAGACCGTGAAGCTGAAAAAGGTAGAATACATGGAGGATCACATCGGGGAGCAGTTCGACGGCGTCATTTCTGGTGTGACGGCCTACGGTCTGTATGTGGAGCTGAACAATACGGTGGAGGGTCTGGTCCATGTGAATTCTCTGACCGATGATTTTTACGAGTATGACGAGGCCGGAAGTGAGCTCCGGGGAGCCCGGACCGGAAAGGTCTGGCGTATCGGGGAGCGGGTGCGTATCCGCGTGAAGAACACCGACCGGCTGTGCAGGACCATAGATTACGAGTTGTTAGGAGAAAATGATGGGGAAAGATAATTACAAACTGGTAGCCAACAACAAAAAGGCGTATCATGATTATTTTATATACGAGACCTACGAGGCGGGAATCTCTCTGGCAGGCACCGAGGTGAAGTCCGTCCGTATGGGAAAATGCAGTGTGAAGGAAGCCTTTGTCAAGGTGGAAAAGGAAGAGGTCTGGGTCTACGGCATGCACATTAGTCCTTATGAAAAGGGCAACATTTTCAACAAGGATCCCCTCCGGCCCAGAAAGCTTCTGATGCATAAGTATGAGATCCGGAAGATTGCCTCCAAGATGGCGGAGAAAGGTTACACCATGGTGCCCCTGAAGGTTTACTTAAAGGGCAGCCTGGTCAAGGTTGAGGTAGGTCTGGCCCGAGGTAAGAAGCTTTACGACAAGCGCCAGGACATTGCCAAAAAGGATCAGCGGCGCGAGGCAGAGAAGGACTTCAAGGTGAAGAATCTTTACTAGAATGTTATAAAATGTTATAAAATGAAAATAACACTGTTATAAAAATGATATTTTCTGTTAAAAAACGAAAATTACGGGTTGATTTTTATGTGAAATGTAGATAAAATAGAACTAGGTTCTTCGGGCAGAAGTGACTTCCAAAAAGGAAAGCCTCCCGTTGACAAACACCCGAAATTTTAAGGAGAGGATATCATGATTATCACACAGAAAAAGCCCATCGATGAATTGATGGCGATGCTCGGAGACGCACAGAAGATTGCGATTCTGGGCTGCGGAAGCTGCGCAACGGCATGTGCCACAGGCGGCGAGAAGGAAGTAGCAGAACTGAAGGCGTATTTGGAGTCCAAGGGAAAGACGGTAGTAGCCACCAATATGGCAGATTACTGCTGTATGAATATGGGTGTAAAGACCGCTATGAAGAAGCTGAACGCGGCAGGACCGGACGCGGTTGTCTGTATGTCCTGTGGTGACGGCGTACAGGTGGCGGCAGCTCACAGCCCGTCCGCACCGGTTTATCCGTCCAACAACACCATGTTCCTGGGTGAGGCTGTCCGTTTCGGTCTCTTCGAGGAAGCCTGTCATCTCTGCGGAGACTGCGTTCTGGGAACCACCGGCGGTATCTGCCCCATTTCCCGCTGCGCCAAGTCTCTGGTAAACGGTCCCTGCGGCGGCCAGAAGAATGGCAAGTGCGAGGTGAATCCGGAGAATGACTGCGCCTGGATTATGATTTATAAGCGTCTGGAGGCTCTGGGAAGACTGGATCTCCTGGCTAAGAGAAGAACGGACAAGGGCTATGCGAAGGTAGCTTATCCGAGAACAATTAATATCAGGGGGAATAAGTAATGGGAATGTTAGAGAAAGCGCTGGAAGGCGGTAAATTTGGTGTAACCGTTGAGATGGCTCCCCCGAAGGGCTGTGACTTTACAGAGCAGCTTGCAGTGGCAGAGCTTCTGAAGGGCAAGGTACACGGCGTAAACGTAACCGATATGCAGTCTGCCTGTCTGAAGGCTTCCTCCTTAGGCCTGTGTATCAAGCTGAAGGAAGCAGGACTGGAGCCGATTGTACAGGTGACCGGACGTGACCGGAGCCGTATGGGGATTCTGGGCGATATGCTTTCCGCAGCAGCCTTTGGAATCGATACCATGCTGGCACTGACCGGAGACCATCCGACCGTAGGAGACTGCAAGGAGTCCAAGCCGGTTTACGATCTGGATTCTGTCGGAATCCTGCATATGCTGACTTATATGGAAGCGACTGGAAAGGACTGCGGCGGCAACGATCTGGAGGGCGGAGCTCCCACATTTTACAAGGGCGCGGTTGTAACTCCGGTTTACGATCCGCTTCCGCTGCAGATCAATAAGCTGCGCCAGAAGGTAGAGGCAGGCGCGCAGTATATCCAGACCCAGGGTATCTTTGACATCGAAAGCCTGAAGCGTTTTATGGACGAGGTAGACAAGGCTGGTATCCATACCCACAATATGGCCGGTATCATTCCGCTGAAGGCGGCAGGTATGGCAAAATACATGAATGAGAATGTACCGGGTATCGCGGTACCGCAGGATATGATTGACCGTCTGTCTGCTGCGGCAGCAGAAGGCAAGGAGAAGGGCGTCAAGGGACTGCCGACCCAGCTTGGTATCGAGATGGCTGCCGAGATGATCGCCAAGATCAAGGACGAGGGTATCTGCGACGGCGTACATATTATGGCCATCGGTGCGGAGAAGAATGTACCGAAGATCCTGGAGAAGGCAGGACTGACCATCGAGTAGGTTTTAGTTTCAGGGGAGAAGAGAAGGTATGATATAAAAAGGGCTGAGGCGGTTTAAAACTGCCTCAGCCCTTTCGGCTGCGCGAAATAAGAAAGGTTACGTAAAAGTAAGCTTATGTAAAAGTAAGCTTACAAAAAGAACTCCGTCACAAATACTACCGCGCAGCAGATAACCGCCACAGGCAGAAGACCGGCGCCCATCCAGGCGGCGGCAATGCCGATCAGAAGGGCCAGGGCTCCGGAAATGGGAGACTGGGTGGCGTGGAGAATGGCCGGGAAGGTCATCACAGCCAGG
>CAKRTY010000165.1 GCA_934402125.1 uncultured Anaerosacchariphilus sp.
CGGCAGCCCCTGGAGGTCGGTGCGGAGGTAAAAGGCGTTCTCGACTGGAAGAAGCGCTTCTCCCGGATGCAGCAGCATTCCGGCGAACATATCGTCTCCGGTCTTATCCATACCCGCTTCGGCTATGACAACGTAGGCTTCCATCTGGGCGAGGAGGAAGTCACCATGGACTTCAACGGTCCCATTTCCCGGGAGGAGCTGGCAGAAATTGAGGCGGCCGCCAATCAGGTGGTTTTCGACAATGTACCGATTCTCATCTCCTATCCCTGCAAGGAGGAGCTGGCCATTCTGGATTACCGGAGCAAAATCGAGATTGAAGGACAAGTGCGTATCGTCACCATTCCCGATACCGACGTCTGCGCCTGCTGCGCGCCCCATGTGGAACGTACCGGAGAAATCGGCCTGATTAAGCTTACGAATGTGCAGTCCCACCGGGGCGGCGTCCGGGTTAGTCTCCTGGCCGGAGATCGGGCGCTTCGGGACTACCGGGAAAAAGAGACCAACGTGAAGGCTGTTTCCGTACTGCTCTCCGCCAAAGAAGCGGTAGTAGCTGACGCGGTAGAACGGCTGAAGCAGGAGAATTTCCGCCTGACCGGACAGCTCATGACCCTGAACAGAACTCTGATTCAGATCAAGGCTTCCCAGGTACCGGAAGGACAGGAAAGCCCTGTTTTCTTTGAGGAATGCCTGGATCCCGACACCAGCCGGGAGTTCGTAAATCTCTTAACCGCCCGCTGCGGTGGCATTGCCTGCGTCTTTACCGGAAATGACGAAACCGGCTACCGCTACATTCTTGGCAGCAAAACCGAAGATACCCGTCCTCTCTGCAAGGCCCTGAACGGACAGTTCGGCGGAAAAGGCGGCGGAAAACCGGAGATGGTGCAGGGATCCCTGTCCGGCACCCAGGAAGAAATCATGGCTGCCATCGAAACCGTTCTGCAGCGTTAGGCAGCCTGCCGATCCAAAGCGGTATCTGTTACCGCCTAATACTACACAAGGAGAATGTGATTATGTCCCTATACCATGATGTACAGAGAGCCGCGGCCCGCAAGCAGGGCATTGAAGTAAAAGAACCCGCGGAAGTAACCATGTCCAATATTCTGGACGGCCCCATCAAACGGCCGGAGGAATCCAAGCTTTTTAAGACCGTGGAGGAACGCTGCGCCGACGCCAGAAGCACCGCTCTGACCCTGATTCTGGTGGGCGCGCTGGGTCTGGCAGTGATGCTTCTTGTCATCACCGGTTCCCTGCAGCTTCCCCTGCCGAAGATCGCGCCCTACAGTATGAGCGTATTTTTCCTCATCTTTCTAATCGTAGGCGTGGTTTTCATACAGAAATCAAAGAAAATCCTGGTGACCGCCCAGGAGGAGCATACCCGGATCAACCAGATCAAGCACTGGTTTGAAACCCAGGGGATCGCCTCCGAGGCCGTTACCTCTCTTCCTGCGACCGTGCCGGTCAGCGAGCTGGAGGCCCTCTACCGCCGGAAATACGAAGCGATTAAAAGCGTGCTTCATACCCAGTTTCCGGAAGAGGACAAAAAGCTTCTTAACAAGCTGGCGGCAGACTTCTCCGAAGACGCGCGAATCGACGCCATGCTGGAGGAGCAGGTACGGATCGAGGCGGCAGTGCGCGATAAGCGGACTTCGTAAGAGGGGGTTCTACAACGGACGGTCGGAAAAAAGGGGATTCTACAACGGACGACGGAAAAAGGAGTTTCCACGCTCGGGCACAATTAGGCCCTCCTTAGGAAATCTCCTTTTTCCGCCTGTTGGTTGACTGAGAAGCCTCTCGGGAGGCCATTTAAAGGGGTTACGCTCGGGCGTAGCCCTTTTTGTTTTTGATCACGTACGCACGGGAAATGAAATTTCCCTGCCTGACTTTTGGTGGTGAGCGGAAGTTTTTGAGAGCAACAGGCGGGCAGACAAACGTTCCTAAGGAGGGGCTATTTGTCCCCGAGCGTGGAAAGTTTGTCTGCCCGCCGTCCGTCTTATCGTTACTTCAGTCTCGCGATCTCGTCCCGTATCTCACGATCACTCTCATTAAAAAGCAATCTCTTATTATAACGCTCATACCGCTCACAGTCCGTGGTCTGCAAAAAGGCCACCGCAGCCTCCGACATATTAAGGCCGGTCAGGAAGATGACCATCTCCTGGCTGTCGCCAAAGGCTACCTCCAGAAAATCAAAAGCATGCTCAAGGCAGCCGCTTCCAGCCTCCTGCTCACCGGCATAGCGGGCGCGCTGCCCACCAAAGAGACGGCGCAGAAACTCAAAGGCCGCCGGTCCATCTGCGGGATGCTCGGCTTTTAAGGTGTTCTCATAGGACAGCAAAGTTTCTTCCAGGCGCAGGAGCCGTTTCTCCTCATCCTTGGTCAGGAGCTCTGCTTCTTTTTTCTGCTGCCGCGTTCCTTCCACTGCATCCCGCAGATTTTCCAGAACCTTAGGAACCCCGTCACCGGCAGCATTGAAATTTACATCGTTCAACACGGCTCCCGCGGCTTTCATCTGCTTAAACAGCGCTTCTGTAAAAAGCTCCTGCTCCCGAACCTTCCGCAGGCGCTCAATGCACCCGGACAGCAGCAGATTCACCACGCTCAGCCGCTCGTCAAAGGAGGCGTGGGACAGCTTTTTCAAAGTTGCCTCCCGGATCGTACCGCCCAGGATTTCCTCTATCTGATAATCGCTCTCATATTTCCGGTAGAGCTCCAGATAGTTGGCGAATTCTCCGGCGATTTTGTCATGCTGGAGATACTGGCGTACCACATCCTTATCCGCCTTCTTCCCCAGCTTTTCATAGACCTCTAAAAGGCGGGACAGATCCTCCCAGCCACGGGGCGTAGCAAAACGGCGGCCGTCCACGGTGCTTTCCATCTGATAAAAATGGGCGGGCCGGGCGTCCAGATAGGAAATCACCGCCGGATGGATCCGGGACTGTACCGCGTATTCCCGCCATACGCCGTAATCCGGCTCCACCTCAATTTTCTTTACACGGTCCAGGGTAACCACGTCGAATTCCCGGACGGATTTGTTGTACTCAGGCGGGTTTCCTGCTGCCACGATAATCCAGCCCTCGGGAATCGGATGGTTTCCGAAGGTCTTGCACTGAAGAAACTGAAGCATGGCCGGAGCCAGGGTCTCGGATACACAGTTGATTTCATCGATGAACAGAATTCCCTCGCTCAGGCCTGTTTTTTTCATTTTCTCATAAATAGAAGCCACGATTTCGCTCATAGTATACTCGGTAACCGCTTTCTTCTGGCCGCCGAACTCCATTTCCGAGATAAAGGGCAGTCCGATGGCACTCTGTCTGGTATGATGAGTGATGGTATAAGCTACCAGACCCACACCGCACTCTCTGGCCACCTGCTCCATAATCTGGGTTTTTCCGATACCGGGGGCTCCCAGCAATAAGACGGGGCGCTGGCGCACGGACGGGATAACGTAATCACCGTATTCATCTTTTAAAAGATACGCTTCTATCGCGTCTTTGATCTCCTGTTTCGCTCGCTTGATGTTCATGATGGATCTCCTTCCCTAACTTTCAGGTTTCTTATCTATTTCTAAACTGTATTTTTTAACTATCACATAATTTATTTCCAACATTTTAAGTCATCTCTGCTCCAGATCGCTCTCCTGCAAAATCAATTTAATCGCCCAGGGCGGTACATCTACGTCCCGGTAGTGATTCTGCACAAAGATGAACGCAGTTTCATAGGGCGGCATTTTCACCGGGAAAATCCCATAACCGTCCGTAAAATATAAAAGTCCCCGAAGCCGCCAGAATTTCTTCCGGGCCAGCTGCTCCTCCACATAGGAAAAGGCCGGACGGAAATCGGTACCGCCGCCTCCCAGAATGGTGAAGTGCTCCATATATTCCTTCAGTGCCTCCTGGCTCTCGATGAGCACGTCCGACTGGACCCGTTCGTCACACTGAAGGATATGAATCCGCATCCGTTTAAAGAAATTTTCCGTCTGAGACAATACATCATAGGTTTCCTCCAGAAACCGCTTTACCAGCCCTTCCTTACAGGACATGGAGGTATCAATGACGATGACAAATTCCTCGATTTTCCGCACCTCGCTGGTCTCCAGCGGCTCAATCAGCGGCATATTTCCATACATTTCCATTCCATAGTGGTAGAAAATGTAATCAAAGCTGTCCGGATCAATCTGCATTTCCTCATGCAGCACCGTAAATTTCCGCAGAAATTCCTTGTAATCATAACGGGATCGGTTGCTGACCCGCAGCTGTTCCTTCAGATCCCCTTCCCCTTCCGAGGCCTCGTTGGAAAAGAGCATAACCTCCGTCTCCATACGCTCCCGGATATCGTCCCATTTTTTCCGGTTTGGGCTGGGATTCCTGGGTCCGTTTTTCGGATCCTGCTGCCAGAGACTGTGGTCGTCCAGTCGGAATTCCATCTCCCAGCGGCTGATTTCCGCCTCGATAGCCGCCATTTTCTGTTCAAACGCTTCCCAGCGCGCGTCGGAAATCAGTCCGACACGGCGTCCCAGCGGCGTGAGACGTGCGTCGGCGTTGTCCTGCCGCAGCAGCAGCCGGTATTCCGAGCGCGAGGTCATGATGCGGTACGGCTCGTTGGTGCCCTTGGT
>CAKRTY010000166.1 GCA_934402125.1 uncultured Anaerosacchariphilus sp.
GGAGCAGACCCGAAGGACAGCGGCGATATCTATGTCAACGGACAGAAGGTAGATATCAAGACTCCGCAGGATGCTGTTAAATGCGGTATCGGTTACCTCTCCGAGGACCGTAAGCGTTTCGGTATCGTAGTAGACAAGACAGTAGCTGAGAACTCCACCATGGCTTCCATGGAGAACTTCATGAAGGGTATCTTCATCGATAAGAAGAAGGAGAAGGATACAGCGCAGGAATATGTAGAGGCCCTGAAGACCAAGACCCCCAGCGTAGATCAGCTGGTAGTCAACCTGTCCGGAGGAAACCAGCAGAAGGTGGTTATCGCCAAGTGGCTGGTAAGAAACTGCGACATCCTGATTTTCGACGAGCCTACCAGAGGTATCGACGTAGGCGCGAAGAGCGAGATTTATCATCTGATGAATGAGCTGGTAGCGGAAGGAAAATCCATTATCATGATTTCTTCAGAGATGACAGAGATTCTGCGAATGAGTGACCGTATCGTAGTCATGTGTGAGGGAAGAAAGACCGGCGAGCTGGGAATCGAAGAAGCCACACAGGAGCGGATCATGCACGCGGCAACGCTTAGAAATTAGGAGGGAATAAGACAATGACAGACAAGAAAAACGGAAATGCTTTTACAAACAATCCGCTTGTGAGAGCGATTGGTGTACAGAAAATTGTCGTCGTGATTGTGCTGATTGCCCTGATAGCGTTCTTCAGCGCGGTAAGCCCCTCATTCCGACAGTATTCTACACTGTTAAGTATCATGGATTATACATACTACCTGGCATTCCTTGGAATCGGCGTAACCTTCTGCCTGATTACAGGCGGTGTTGACCTTTCCATCGGAACCGGTATGTTCTGCTACGCGCTGATTGGCGGATACCTGATTACACGTCAGGGAATGCCGGTTATCGTAGGTATCCTGGCAACCCTGATTTGCGGTCTGGTAATGGGAATTATCAACGGACTGATTGTTTCCAAGGGCGGACATGCTCCGTTCCTGGCAACCCTCTGTACCATGATGATTGCCAGAGGTCTGGGCGCTATCGCTACCGGCGGAGCCAGTGTAACCTGGCCGGGCGCTACCGCACCCAACGGCTGGACCAGAAGCCTGTTCAAACTGACGGTAGGCGAGACCAAGCTTCCCTTAGGCTTCCTGTGGGTTATGATTCTGGCAGTGGTTATGAGTATCGTGCTCAACAAGACACGTACAGGACGTTACATCATCGCAATCGGAAGTAACAAAGAGGCAACCCGCCTGTCCGGTATCAACGTAGCAAAATATCAGACCATGGCGTATATCTTCTCCGGTATCTTCACAGGACTTGCAGCGCTGGCTTACAGCTCCGCGTTCCAGTCCATGGCGCCCGGCGGCGGCGGTGGTGTAGAGCTGAACGCTATCGGCGGAGCTATCATCGGAGGAACCTCCATGAGCGGCGGAGCCGGAAGTATCTCCGGTACTATCCTGGGAGTATTCATTATGTCCGTACTCCAGACAGGACTTCCGCTTATCGGACTTCAGGCAAACTATCAGCAGATTATCATCGGACTGGTACTGATTGTAGCTGTTTACATTGACGTACTGAAGAATAAGAAGCTGGATAAGTAAGGGGAATTCAAAACTATATAACGATGTGTACTGCGGCGAGCAGTTCATATAAAAAAGAATCCAATAAGGAGAACTTAATAAAAGGAGGATTTTTACATGAAAAAGAAGGTATTGGCAGCAATTCTTGCAGCAACGATGGTAGTTGGACTGACCGCATGCGGCGGCTCCAAGGATACCACCACAACAACACCTGACGCAGCAACTGAGGAGACCACAGAAGACGCAGCAGAAGCTCCGGCAGCTGACGCAAGCGGAATGTCTTTCGAGATCGTTTCCAAGGGTCTGCAGCATCAGTACTGGCAGGCAGTTAAGAAGGGTGTTGAGCAGAAGGCTGCAGAGCTCGGAGTTACTGTTAACTTCGTAGGTCCGGACAGTGAGTCCAACATTTCCCAGCAGGTTCAGCAGCTTGAGAGTGCTCTGAACGCTAACCCGACAGCAGTTGGTCTGGCAGCTCTGGATACAGAGTCCGTTAAGGATCTGCTTCAGAAAGCAAAAGACAGCAACATTCCGGTAGTCGGATTTGACTCTGGTGTTCCGGGCGCTCCGGAAGGATCCGTACTTGCAAACTGCTCTACTGACAACTACGCAGCAGGCGCTCTGGCAGCAGAGAAGGTTTACGAGGCAGTTAAGGATCAGGTAGCTAACGCAACCGCTCCGGTTCGTGTTGGTGTTGTAGCTCAGGATGCTACTTCCGAGTCCGTTATCAACAGAGGTCTTGGCTTCATCGACAAGTTCGCTGAGCTGGCTAAGGCTGATGGCAAGACTGCTAACGTAGTTGGAAACGACAAGTACATCGCAGATTCCAAGGCTGAGAAGACCGATGGCGCTGACGTTGTTATCGACGTTCGTGTACCGGCAAGCGTTACCTCTGAGCTGTCTGCAGCAGATGCAACCGCTCTGATGAACGAGAAGGATACTATCGCAATCTACGGCTCCAACGAGCATTCCGCAAACGCTATCATCACCGCAAACGAGAACCTGAACAAGTGCGGCGTTGGCGAGGGCAAGATCGTTGCAGCAGGCTTTGACTCTGGCGCAGCTCAGATTCAGGCAGTTAAGGACGGCGTTCTGCTTGGTTCCATTACTCAGGCTCCGGTAGCTATGGGTGAGACTCTGGTTCAGCTTCTGTACGACGCAGCTACAGGAAACACTGCAGCAGTTAAGGATACAGATACCGGATGCCAGTGGTATACAGCAGAGAACTGCGGAGACGCAGAGATCGCACAGAACCTGTACGAGTAATCTGTTCCGACAGTATCGCTGAAAACTGAATAAAGTAGTGAGGGGCACACCAGATGGTGTGCCCTTTCTGAAACAGAAAAGGAGAAGTATTATGTTAAAAGGAATTCCGAAGATTTTGTCCCCGGAGCTGCTGAAGGTGCTCTGTGAAATGGGACACAGTGACCGTATCGTAATCGCAGACGGCAACTTCCCGGCCGAATCCATGGGTAAGGACGCGATCGTGATCCGCTGTGACGGACATGGCGTACCGGAGCTGCTGGACGCTATTCTGCAGGTGATTCCTCTGGATACCTATGTGGATAAGCCCATGAATCTGATGGAGGTTATGCCGGGCGATCCCGTAAAGACTCCTATCTGGGATACCTATAAGGAGATCGTGGCAAAGCATGATGAGAGAGGCGCGGCCTGCGTGGGCAACATCGAGCGGTTCCAGTTTTATGAGGAGGCAAAGAAGGCATACGCCATCATTGCCACCGGAGAGAGCGCGGTATATGCCAACGTAATGCTCCAGAAGGGCGTTGTCATCAATTAAAGCGTGAAAAAACTGTGAAAGATTCTTAATATTTTCGGTATTTTGGGGGATATGCCTTGCGGCATATCCCTTTTTAAGTTATACTTTACTGCGAGTTACAAGGAAAAGTGGAGTGATTATGAAAAAATGGAGAAATTGTCCGTCAGCGCTGATTTGCGCGGCAGTTCTGCTGCCGGGAAGTACCGTCTGCGCCAGTGACAGCGACGACAAACTGGAGCGGCAGCTTGCCCAGGTTATGCCGGAAAAAGCCGACTGTATGTTTGAGGACGGCGATGTGGTGGGCTTTATCGGCGACAGCATTACCCAGGTAGATTATACAGGTATCAGTTATCAGGAATTTATTTACAATTATTATATTACCCGTTATCCGGACTGGAAGCTGGAATTCCGCAATCTGGGAACAGCTTCCTATATGGCTTCCGATGCGGTACGGCTGTACAGTGAAAGCGCGGCGGTGACGGACAAGGCCATAGATGGAATCAACAAGGCAGTGATCATGTTCGGAATGAACGAAGCTCTTCACGACTGGTCGGCCTCCAGCTATATTCACAGTATCGATCAGCTGGTGAAGCTGCTGAATAAAAAGGGGATCGACAACGATCACATCATTTTAGTGGCGCCGACGCCCTACGATCAGACCCGCAGCTCCAATTACCGGGAGGATGGTTCCAAGAAGCATCGGGACGATGATTTGCTTTATGAATACGCAGGCGAGCTAAAAATCCTGGCGGACGAGCTGGGAACCCATTATATCGATTTGCATACGCCCATGCTCTGGGTGACTGATATTGTGCAGCAGATGATTCCGGACGATACCCTGACCGTGACGGACAATGTGCATCCCAACGCCATGGGGAATACCCTGGCGGGTTTCTTCTTTTTGTATCAGCAGGGGGCAGGCAAGGAAGTGGCTTCTGTGAAAATCGGAGAAGATGAATCCGCAGAGGCGCGGAATGCGGAAGTGACAAAGCTGAAGCGAAAGGGTGACCGATATGTATCGTTCCGGTATCAGCCGGAGAGCCTGCCGATGGCGGTAACCTATGAATTTGAACAGGCAACTCAGTATTTTGATGTGATTGACGAAATCAGCCGGGAAGATCTCCAGGTGAAGGGCCTGCATGCGGATACCACCTATCGGGTATATATAAACCGGATTCTGGTAGGACAGTACAAGGG
>CAKRTY010000167.1 GCA_934402125.1 uncultured Anaerosacchariphilus sp.
GTTTATGGGAATTCCGATTGTGACCAGCATTTTCCCGGAAAATGGAATGGTCTATATCTCGATCTATATGATTATTGACGCGCTAGTGCTCTGGACCGTGGGAGCGCAGCTTACTTCATCCGATGGAAAAGGTACGTTTCAACTGAAAAAAATGGTAAATCCGGTTACCGTGGCGGTTGCTCTGGCGGTGCTTATGGTACTTCTGGGACTGCCCCTGCCCGATGTCATGAATACAGCGTTTCAGAAGACCGGCGCGACAGCCACTCCGCTGGCCATGATTTATCTGGGCGGGCTTTTCGCCTGCATTGACATCCGCTGTTATCTGAAAAAATGGGAGCTTTACGGCATTGTGCTGGTAAAAATGTGTCTGGTTCCGGTGGCCTTTTATCTGCTGCTGGGGCTGCTTTCGGTCTCCGGGGAAATCAGGCTTACCATGGCTCTGATTACCGGTATGCCCTCCATGTCAGCCCTTGTCATGATGGCGAAGTCGTCGGGCACAGAGGGAGATTACGCCATGGGCGGGGTTTTTGTGACGACCCTGTGTTCGCTAGTGACGCTTCCGGCAGTCTGCTGGTTTTTACAGAATATACAGAAATGAAAGAAATACCGTGGAGAACCTGCATAGCGGCTCAAAAAAGTGAATGAAAAATAGAAAAGTCGTCAAAATGTCGATGATACATAAAGAAAAGTCGTCATTTTGGCGACTTTTCTTTACATGTGAAAAAAAATATGATAAAGTACATAAAAAGAGGCAGGGCATGGAGAAGAATGATGGAAGAAAAACGATTTGCCGTAGAGGACACAATTTCAGCTGAAGAAATAAAAAAAATAAGAAAAGAACTGGCTCTCACACAAAAAGAATTTGCGGGTTTGCTGGGCTGCTCCAAAAAGACAGTGGAACGCTGGGAAAAAGAAGCTGCAAGCGGACCGGTTGTCTTGCTTATGAAGCTTCTGGAGCGTAACATGGATGATATAAAAGAACTGGAAATCCCTCCACAAAATCTGCCGGTCAGAATGTGGTACATGTATAAAGAAAAATACTGTACTTTAATCGATGTGGACGAAACAAAGAACCTGATTCGGATAAAAAATTATACGGACAATGTAATGTTCCGGGCATTTGGGAAAAAGGAACACCCGGACATGGAGGATTATCGCGCGTTTCTGGAGTCACGCTGTTTTCCGGAAAGCAGAGACAAGATGAAGCTGGTGCTTCGGGATCTGGGACTGCCTTTTTATGATCCTTATCTGATTATTCAGAAGACGGAAGGAAGAATGGCGGAGGATGATTTCTGGATCCGGATAGAAAAGGGAAAGGGGGAGACAGGATGATAGAACTATTTGAACACAATACGAGAACCCTGGCCCGCCAGTCCTCTAAGGGAAATCAGCTAAAATGGGAAAATGACGGAATCTGGTATAAGGCGGATTACACCGGATACGAGGGCCTGGCGGAATATATGGTATCTCAGCTTTTGAAGGAATCCAGTCTGAAAAAAGCAGAATTTGTGCTTTATGAGCCAGAGCAGATAAGATATAAGCGACAGATTTATCGGGGAGTGCGAAGTGCGTCGTTCTTAAAAGAGGACTGGCAGATTATAACTCTGGAGAGACTTTTTCAAAATGCGTACGGGGAAAGTCTGAACCGGATACTCTGGCGTATGGGAGCGGCAGAAGACAGACTGAAATTTCTGGTGGAGCAGGTGGAACGCGTCACAGGGCTTCGAAATTTCGGAGCCTATATGAATCAGCTGTTTATCATAGACGCGTTATTTTTAAATGAAGATCGGCACACGCACAATATGGCAGTTTTAATGGACGGAGAGGGACGGTTTTCCCTTTGTCCGGTCTTTGATAATGGCGGCGCGCTGCTGTCTGATACGGCAATGGATTATCCGTTGTCAGAAGATCCGGTGGTGCTGATGAGGGAAGTAAAAGCAAAAACAATCAGTACAGATTTTGATGAACAGCTGGATATATCAGAAAAGCTTTATGGCCGAAATCTCAGATTCCATTTTACAAAAAAACAGGTGGCAGAATTGCTGGAAAATGCGGTAGAATATGAAGAGGAGATTCGTGGTCGTGTAGCATCGATCTTATATCTGCAGATGGATAAATATCGCTATTTATGGAAATAAAGGAGAAAAACTCATGGATGAGCGCTTAAAACAACAGCTCGATTTCGCTCTGGAAATCGACAAAGAAAAAAATATCTTCCGGCAGACCCATCTGTCCGGACACGGAAGAAATGAAAATGACGCGGAGCATGCCTGGCATATGGCGATTATGGCATACCTTCTGCAGGAATATGCCAATGAACCGGTGGACATCGGCCGGGTTATGCTCATGTGCCTGATTCATGATATTGTAGAAATTGACGCGGGAGATACTTATGCCTACGATACAGAGGGACTGAAAACCCAGAAAGCCAGGGAAGACGCGGCCAAGGAGCGGATCTTCTCCCTGCTTCCGGAGGATCAGAAGCAGAAATTGACGCAGTTGTTTGATGAATTTGAAGAATTCCAGACGCCGGAATCCAAGTTTGCCCACGCCATGGACAACCTGCAGCCATTGCTGCTGAACAACAGCAACGGAGGCGGAGACTGGAGAGAACACGACGTGTCGGCAAAGCAGGTCTATGGCAGGCAGCAAAAGACCAGACAGGGCTCGGAGAAGCTTTACCAGGTGACGGATCAGATCCTGAAGGAGCATATCCAGAAGGGCAATCTGAAAGAATAGAAGATAGAAGAGTAAAAGTGTATGAAAAAACGAGTACAGGCTGTGCACCCTTAAGCTTCCGGAATATCTGCGTTACCGTGAAGAGTAAAGGTTCTGCCAAACTCCGCCGAGGTCCGGTGCGAGATGGAAAGCACGGTGCGGTTCTCGGAGACGCGGCGCAGGGCGCGAAGCACATGCTGCTCGGTTTCCACGTCCAGATTAGCGGTGATTTCGTCCAGAAGCAGAAGCTCCGGATCCGAGACTGCTGCCCGGGCGATGGAGAGAAGCTGCCACTGGCCCTGGGAGAAGAGCTCCGGTGTGCAGGGGGTGTCGTAGCCCTGCGCCAGACGCGAAATGGCGTCGGTAAGGCCGGTGAGGCATGCGGCCTTCTGAACAGCTTCGTCTGAGATAGCCGGGTCAAACAGGGTAATCTGATCCCGGACCGTTCCGGAAACCATATGGAAGGACTGTTCCACATAGCCAAAAAGCTTTCGGCGGGCGGCCTCAGGGATAGAAGCGGCCGGAACGCCGTGGATCCGGACCTGCCCGGAATCCGGCTGATAGAGTCCCAGAAGCAGCTTGAACAGGGTACTTTTTCCGGCTCCGGTGCGGCCGAGAAGCGTCAGCTGGTCACCGGTCTCCACAGTCAGATTCAGGTGGCTCAGGATGGGCTTGTCCCCGTCGTAGGAGAAGGTGACGTTGCGAAATTCCACGAAGGGCGCGTCCGGGAAAGCCTTCATGTCAGCGTGGAAATTTGTTGTTTCAGGCTTCGCAGAAGCTGCAGAAACGGAAGCATTTTCCTCGACCGGCTCTTTCTCCGGCAGCCCGAAAAACTCCTGAATCCGGTGAAGGCCCGCTACCGCCGACTGGATAGTCTGAATTTCCATTCCCAGACTCTCCACCGGGGAGAAGATCTGGGAAATATAGTTCATGACGGCCACGGCGGTACCGGCGGACATACCAAAGAGTGTCAGCACCCGGGGATTGCCCGAAGCGGATAAAAGCATGATCAGCGCTACCACGATGGCGTTCAGAATCAGGATGACCGGAGAGTAGATGGCGTCGTAGAAATTGGTCCGCTCCATGGCCCGGTAGCTGTCGCCGATGTAGCGGTCATATTGCTGCTCCATGTAGCGCTCCTTGCCGAGCACGTGGATAGTGCGGATATTGTGCAGGGTCTCCGGTACGTGGGCGGAGGCGCGGCTGACAGCCTTTCGGTTCTCGATCTGGGCGGTCAGCATATTTTTCTGCACATGGCGGGTAAAGGCGAACAGCAGGGGCAGCAGGAGCAGGAAAATCAGCGCCAGGCCCTTGTTCCGGAACCAGATAACCGCCAGAATACTTAAGATCTTACAGGAGTCCGCGAAGATACTGATGATGCCGGAGGTGAAGAGATTTTCCACCGTGTCCACATCGCCCACGAAGCGGGACACCACAGCACCCGGCTCCTGAAGGTTTAGCTCTTTTGCGGAAAGCCGTACGAATTTGGCCATCAGACGGCTTCGAAGGGCGTGGGTAATCTGCTGTCCGCAGACCGTCAGCAGACCCTCGCGGACGGATTCCAGGATCCCGGTCAGGGCCAGCATGGCGAAATAGAACAGAATCAGAAGCAGGGAGGGCATGGTTCTAAGGGTCAGCGTATCGATGATACGTCCCAGCACCAGCGGTGGCACCAGAGCAGTCAGGATAGCCCCGCAGACCGAGAGTAGGATGCCGGAGGCAAGAAACCAGTGCTGCGCCAGGGTGGAGAGAATGATCTGGCGGACAGAGGTTGTTTCGTTATGTTTTTTTGCGTGCCACATGATTTTATTCCTCCTGTCCTTG
>CAKRTY010000168.1 GCA_934402125.1 uncultured Anaerosacchariphilus sp.
CCCGCAGCTATACAAGGCGTTTAAAGAAAAATATCCGGAGATTACTTTGCTGATCACGGAATGTGGTTCCCTGCATGCGGAAAAGCTTCTGGAGCAGGGGGAGCTGGATCTGGCCATGGCGACCCTTCCCGCGCCGCCGTCGGCGGAATTCTCCTATCAGAAGCTGGCCCGGACAGAGTTGATGCTGTGCGTCAGTCCTTCCCATCGTCTGGCAAGGGAGCAATCCGTTCATGTGGGTATGCTGGAAGATGAGCCGCTGGTACTTTTCGGGGCGGATACAGCGCCTGCCCATGCAGTGCTGTCGCTTTTTGCGGAGCAGCAGCTCCGGCCCAACGTGCTTCTGTATTCCAGTCAGCTCAGTATGATCAAGCAGTTCATCTCCGGCGGAACGGCTGCAGCCTTCCTGGTGGATGCGCTGGTTTTGCAGGATCCGGATATTGTGGCGGTACCTTTTTCAGAACCGATTTATTTCGATACGGTATTGCTGTGGAAGCGGGATCAGTATATCTACAGCGATGTGGAGCGGTTTTTGCATTTTGCCAGGGATTTTGAATTTGATGGGGCTACAGGCAGACGGAGCCAGCAGGAGGAATGATGAAAATGTGGTAACTTATAAGGGATCCACCCGGGCAGCTTAATACTGCTAAGGGTGGATTTTAATCTACATGGTGAACCCAGGAAGAGTTCCCGGAAATGTAATGAATCTGAAAAGACGGATACTTCAAAAGTAGCACGCCGTTTACGCCGAAGACCGCAAGCAGGATACCTGCCAGAAAGACCGGATGTGATACGTCCACGCCGTACAGAATGGATGAAACATTCGCAGTCAGGATACCGGCAAAAATAAAAAGATACATAACATTTTGAATGATTGTTTTTGTTCTCATCATAAACACCTCTCTATGCTTTACAGTATAGGAGGCCTTTGTTAGATTTGAGGCAGATTCGGGTTAAGTCTTTGTAAAATCCGGGAAAAGATTCATCGATAAAAGCGCAAAGATTTGTGCACAGGTGTCCTTGCATTTGAGAATAATTCCATGTAACATAGAAGATAAAGGGAGTCTGAAAAAGGCGAAAGATGAACGGGAGAGAACAAAGGTGAAAAAGAGTAAGTATGAAATTGACATGTGCAACGGCACGCTGATGGACAAGCTGATTGTGTTTGCGGTACCGCTGATGATCTCAGGCGTATTGCAGCTGATGTTCAATGCTGTGGACATCATTGTGGTGGGACGGTACAGCGGAAGCCAGTCCCTGGCGGCGGTGGGCTCCACGACCGCCCTGATTAATATTTTTACCAATCTGTTTATCGGCATTTCACTGGGAGCCAATGTGCTGGCAGCCCGGTTCTATGCGGCGGGCAGAGACGAAGAGATGTCGGAAACTGTGCATACAGCGATTATGGTTGCGCTGATCAGCGGCGTGGTAATGGTGTTGGTGGGATTCGGACTTTCCCGGAAGGCCCTGGAGCTGATGGGATCGCCGGACGACGTCATTGATTTGTCCACACTGTATATGCGGATCTATTTCCTGGGAATGCCCTTCTTTATGCTGTACAATTACGGCGCGGCGATTCTGAGGGCGGTAGGCGATACCAGGCGGCCTTTGCTGTTCCTGATTGTGGCGGGTATCGTCAACGCCGTTTTAAATGTGATTCTGGTGGTAAAATTCCATATGGCTGTGGAGGGCGTAGCCATTGCTACGGTCGTTTCCCAGTTCATTTCCTGTGTCCTGGTGCTGTGGTGCCTTTGGAAGTCGGAGAGCAGCTATCAGCTCCGGTTTTCCAAGCTGCGGATCAATGTGTCCTATCTGGGGCAGATCTTCCAGGTGGGGGTTCCGGCGGGAATTCAGAGCGTGGTCATCAACTTCTCCAATGCGCTGCTGCAGTCCTCCGTCAATTCCTTCGGCTCTACGGCCATGGCGGGATATACGGCGGCCAATAACCTGCTGGGCTTCCTCTATGCGTCGGTAAACTCTGTCACCCAGGCCTGCATGAGCTTTACCAGCCAGAATCTGGGCGTGAAAAAATTCGAACGCATGGATCGGGTGCTGATAGACTGCGGCATTATTTCTCTGGTGATTGCGGGAACCGTCGGTACCACGTTTTATCTGTTCGGACCGGAGATTCTGCAGATCTATACCAAGGAGCCGGATGTAATCCAGGCGGGAATGGAAATTATTCCCATCACAACCATACCCTATTTCCTGTGCGGTATTATGGATCTGATTCCGGGAGCCCTGCGTGGAATGGGACGCTCCGGCGTGCCTATGGTTCTTTCCATTATCGGAACGGTGGGAACGCGAATTGTATGGATTTACGGGGTATTTCCAAGATACCGTTCCCTGTTTATTTTATTTATCTCTTATCCGGTATCCTGGATCATTACCATTAGCCTGCAGGTTGTCTGTTTCCTGCTGGTAAGAAAACAGATACGGGCAAGTTACGCTTCGGAAGCGGTATAAGAAAAACGGAGGGCGCGGCATGTTATTGGTGAAAAATGCGGAGGTGTATGCTCCGGAATATCTGGGAAAAAAGGATGTACTGGTCTGCGGTGGGAAAATAGAGCGGATTCAGGATCAGATCGGCGAACTTCCGGTGGAATGTGAAGTACTGGACGGGGAAGGAAAAATCCTGACGCCGGGCTTTCTCGATCAGCATGTTCACATTACGGGAGGCGGCGGAGAAGGAAGCTTCCATACGCGGACGCCGGAGCTGCAGCTTTCCGAGCTGGTGGAGTATGGGATCACCACGGTGGTGGGACTGCTGGGAACCGATGGGATTACGAGAAGCGTGGACAATCTTTACGCAAAGACCAGAGCCCTCTGCGAGGAGGGCGTCAGCGCCTATATGCTGACCGGAGCTTACGGATATCCCGGTCCGACCATTACGGGCGAAGTAGATCGGGATATTGTATTTATAAAAGAGATTCTCGGAGTGAAGCTTGCCATTTCGGATCACAGGGCCCCCAACGTGACGGAGGCGGAGCTGATTCAGATTGCCAGCAAAGCCCGGGTAGCGGGAATGCTCAGCGGAAAGCCCGGTATCGTGGTGCTTCATATGGGGGACGATCCGGCGGGACTGGCTCCGGTTTTTCAGGCATTGGAGACAAGCTCTGTTCCAATCCGGATCTTCCGGCCGACCCATGTGAACCGGAATGAGAGGCTGATGGAGGAGGGCTACGAGCTTCTTAGGCGGGGCGGTTACGTGGATTTGACCTGCGGTATGCATATCTCTCCGGGAAAATGTGTGCTGGAAGCCAGAAAAAGAGGAATTCCCACAGAGCACATAACCATGAGCTCAGACGGACACGGAAGCTGGTCCAATTACGCGGAGGACGGTACCCTGCTGGAAATTGGCGTATCCAGTGTGGACGCCCTGTATAAGGAACTGAACTATATGGTAAAGGAGCTTGAGATGCCGCTGGAGGAAGCGCTTCCCTATCTGACCAGCCAGGTGGCGGAGAGTCTTGATCTGCTTCCGAAGAAGGGCGTCATAAAAGAAGGGGCGGACGGAGATTTCCTTCTCTTTGACCGGGAACTGAGCCTGGATACCTATGTGGCAGGCGGCAGGATTTTCAGAAAAGACGGAAGGGTTCTGAAAAAAGGAACCTACGAAACATAGCGCAGATGGGAAAGGGGGGTTGTATCTCCCCTTTTTAAATGCTATACTCACAAAGGAAGAATAAAACCACAATCCAGGAGGTGAATTTCATGGACAGTTGCGACAGTTCGGGACGAAGTAGAAACTGCGGTGCGAATAGAATAAGTGGCAGTATGCAGCTGTGCGTGAAGGTTCCTGTGAGAATATAACGGCTGCATGCTTTTTGTGCGCTGCCTCTTAAGAATCATTTACACCGTATCAGAAAGGTATGGAGGCAGAAAATGACAAAGTATGTAGAGGAATTGATTGAAATTATCCGGGCAGGTCTGTCCCGGGAGGAGCTGGTAGATCGGCTCTTTGATTACCATGACAATGATATAGCGGAGGCTCTGGAGCTTCTGACGCCGGAGGAGAGAAAACGCCTGTATTCAGCTCTGGGCGCGGAGCGAGTGGCGGAGATTTTCGCCTATCTGGACGACGGCGATATTTATCTGAAGGAGCTGTCTTTAAAACAGCAGGCCAAGGTCATTTCCGAGATGGATTCCGACGACGCGGTAGACATTCTGGAGGAAGTGGACGACGACACAAAGTGTAAAATTCTGGGAATGCTGGACAAAGAGGCCAGTGAGGATGTCCGGCTTCTGCTGTCCTATGACGAGGATGAAATCGGAAGCTACATGACCACCAATTTTATCCTGATCCACAACGACCTGACTGTCCGGGAGGCCATGCGGGAGCTGGTGAAGCAGGCTGGGGAAAATGATAACATTTCCACAATTTACGTGGTTGACCGGGCGGAGCAGTATTACGGCGCCATTGAGCTGCAGGATCTGATCATCGCAAGGGAGCATACGGAGCTGGAGGATCTGATCAGCCGTTCTTATCCCTATGTCATGGATCAGGAGAAAATCAGCGAGTGTATCGAGAAAATCAAGGA
>CAKRTY010000169.1 GCA_934402125.1 uncultured Anaerosacchariphilus sp.
CCTGATAATAGATTTCCTTGCAGCAGGAACAGTCATTCTCCAGAATGGTACTGATAATCAGCTTTCTCTGTTTCGTAATACGATATCCGCGTTCCCGCAGGCATCCAAGAATCATCTCCTGACTCATATTTTTCCATTCCTCTCCTGACATTTTATCTCCTATCTCATGTGCTTGCAAGGTATTTCTGGAATGCAGTTTATTGAGAATAACTCTCAATTTCTTTTTCCAGTACTTATTAAAACACACCAGGAGAAGTTTGTCAATACTAATTGTTTGTTTTAACTAACTCTATGATATAGCAGAAGGGCCCTTTCGGGCCCTCCGTCTTTTACGAATTTATACCAGCTTTTTCGCAAGCTCTGCCAGGTTCGCCTGATCCTCATCGCCCGGCTCGTTATTGGCAATGACAGTACCGACTACCTCTGCTCCGGCTTCCTTCATGCGCTCTTCCCATTTGCGCATCCACTCGCCGTCGCCCCAGTCATAGGAACCAAACAGCGCTACTTTCTTACCGGATACGGATTTCTCCAGCTCCTCTACAAACGGCTCTACCTCGCCCTCGTCCAGCTCCTCGTCGCCCATGGCGGAAGCGCCAAGCGCAAAGACGTCCTCGCCTGCCAGATCGGCCGGAGATACGGTGGACAGCTCGCATACCTCTGCTTCGCCACCTGCGTTTTTAATCTCCTCGCCCAGCATTTCTGCCATTCTCTCTGTATTCCCTGTGCTGCTCCAATATACTACCTTCATGATTTTCCTCCTGATTTTTTTCTGATTTATTTTATAAAAAGCTGTATCGCAGCCTTCTATGCGTTTTTATGCGGCTCCCTGCGCCGCGCAGCATTCCCGGAAGCTTACGCCTGCCGCCAGCATCGTGGTGAGCGCTGTCTTCAGCTCGTCATAGAGGCGAAACAGGGCTCTCGCCTGCTCCACATCTCCATAGACCTTCCAGTAACCGCTTTCCAGAGCGTCCTTTCCCTGATGTTCGATGAAGCCCTCGATATCTGCCAGGGGATATTCCAGAAACAGACCGATTTCATGGGGAAATATGCTTCCGTGCTTCTGGTAGCTTTCATAGCGCCCTGCCAGTTGCTCCAGCTGTTCTTCCAGGGTCTTATTTCCATACCCCTGTTTTTCCAGAAACTTCCTGTGTTCTTTTCGAATCAAATAGTTCTCCAGCCGCTCCCGGTCGTAAAACAGGATATGACAGTATTTTTTGCAGCCGCAAAGCTGTACCCAGGAGATTTTGCTGCCTGCAAGCACCTCCGGAAGCGCCTCCAGCAGTTCCCGTCTGGCCGCCACCAGGTTGGCCGCTTTTTTATGACAGAATACCGGCGCGCAGTGCGTGGCCAGAAGCCTTTCCAGCTCCTTTCCCGCCCCGGCCATCAGCAATAGCTCCCGAGAATCTCTTCCAGAGCCGCCTGGCTGCTGGTGTGACAGCGTACCACTTCGATGTTGTTCCGTTTGGCTTCTTCCAGGGCACATTTGACCATCTTGTGGGATACGGTATTCGTAAACAGTACGAACAGATCCGGTCTTCCTACCTGTTTTTTCAGGTCGCCTGTCATCTGGGTAAATACCTTTGCCTTACATTTATGCGCCTTACAGATGTCATGGTACTGACGCACCATCCGGTCGTGTCCTCCGATAATCACAATACTCATACGCATGCCCTCTCTTTCCTGCCGTAACTGTCGCGTCGGCTCTCTATGGTTAGTTTTATCTAACTCTTTGTCTTTTAAAAAGAATCCATTCTCAGGATTCCCGTATCTCTGGTCTGTTATGTATGTACCGCGCCTTTTACGCTTCACATGTTGTTTTACTTTTATGGTTAGTTTTATCTAACTCATGTGTTTATCCTATCATACTTATAGGGATAACGCAAGAGGCTTTGTTGATACGAATTCTCAATAAGGGATCATTTTGTCGATTTTATTGAAAATCTGTACCTGTAACAGCCGTAAAATCTATCGTCCTTCAGAAAAAACGAGCGCATCCCACCAGGAATGCGCTCTGTACATAAACCTTTTTAGATAGCCGGTGCGTGCTCCAGCAGATACTTCTCTGCCTCTGCGTTCCACAGGCCGTTGGTTTTGGCTACGATCTTTGCCAGCTCCGCGAACATGGGATCCTCTTTCCCCTTCTCCTCAAAGTCTGCAATCGCGGTCAGCGGCAGGGAGATATGGGTGTAAATCAGCTTCTTTCCGCCCGGTACGTTCGGCAGGTTCAGCGTGGTTTCTCTTGCCACGTTCAGGCCTCCGATATGTGTTACCAGGATAGCCGGATCCAGCTTGCCCTGTCCGATCATGGAAAGGCACTCTTTCATATCGTCGGTATTTCCGCCGGAGGTTCCGACTACGTGCGTTCCCGCATAGTGAACATTGTAGAAGTTAAACGGTGCGGAGAAAGCCGGGTTGGAGGGGCCTGCGAAGAAGTTCAGGCAGCCGTCCTGTGCCAGAATGCTGTCAGCCAGCTCTACCACCGGTGCAACCGGCGCGAATACCAGTACATCATTGAAGCCTTCGCCGTCGGTGAAGTCCATCATAAACTTATGGGCGTCCTCTACCTTGCCTGTGTTGGCATATACCAGCTTGATACCCTTCTTAGCTGCCTCTTCCGGCGGAAGCACCTGTGCCGCGCGCTCCAGTCTCGCGTCATCAATATCGGTAACTACCAGGAGAGACGGACATCTGTCGCAATGTGTGATGTAATCGATAGCAGCCAGTCCCATGGGACCTACGCCTGCCAGAATCGCCATTTTACCGCCCTCTACGATTCCCATATCATGCTCATATTTTCCTCTGGTTGCATGATACATCGCATGGAAGGTACCTGCTACGCAGGACAGGGGCTCTGTCAGAGAGCCGCCGAAGAAGTTGTCGCTATCGAAATGAAGCAGACAGCCCATCTCCATAACCTCGTTCGGAATAATGATATATGTAGCGTCGCCGCCGATATACTCATAGGAATATCCCGGAGCTGCCAGGCTTCCCTTATAGTTCAGAGCCGGCTGGATAGAGAATTTCTCACCCTCCTTGAACTCATGGGCCCACTTGGAACCAACCTTTACCAGGTCGCCGCAGAACTCATGACCGATGATAACCGGATGCTCTTTGATGTTTTCCGGAACACGCTTGTGATCCTCGCCCTGCATGGCTGCCTTATAGGAGGACATACAGATACTGTCAGACACAACTCTTGCCAGAATCTCGTCGTCCTTAATCTCCGGAAGCTCATACTCGTCCAGACGTAAATCTTCTTTTCCGTAAAGTCTTAATGCTTTTGCTTTCATATCTCTTCTCCTTTTATTGAATGTTCAGGCTTCTTTCTCACGTTCAATCAGTTTCCAGGTGGCGTCCACCAGATGTCTGAACTGGGGATCCTCCAGCTGCTTACAAATCATACTCTGACGGGAGGAATTCACATCCTCTCCGGAGATCTCTGTCATGCCATATTCTCTGCAAAGCTTCTGCAGTCGGGTCATCTGCTCTCTGGTGTTGCGGGCCGGCATATAGGTAACGCCGTGTACCCCCTCCTCCTTCAGCATTTCAAACAGTTCGTCCAGGAAATCGTCCTCGAACTTGGCTGCCTTCTTGTCTCCGGTAACGGAATTCGTCACATCGCCCAGATAGGGATAGCAAAGAATCGCGCCTACCTCGTCAGCCAATTTAACCAGATCCGCAAAAGGCATACACTCATCGGTAGCGGGTACATAAATCTTGGATACCAGCTCTGCCTTCATCACACCCAGCAAATCGTAAACCAGATGGGGATTCTCCGGGTCGGAAAGCCTTGCTCTGGCCGTGTCGTTCAATGCGATACCCAGCTCCTGCTCCACAAACTCCGCGCAGCCGCCCTTGGGCGCTTTGCAGAGAATCTTCTGGCTTAACGCGCAGAGCAGATGGCGCTCCGTGATAGAACCGCCCTTTGTAAACTGGGAAATGGGCACCACGTCCCGGTCAAAATCAATCGCAATGCCATAGGGCTCCATCAGCTTATTGATATTGTCTACCATCTTGCGGTTCCGCACATTTCGCTTTTCCCGTAAGGGCGCAAACACCTCGTCCAGGCGCCGGAAGCCGGAAACCGGAATACTGTGAATGGCCATATAGCAGATTCCCGCCTGATCCGGATTGTTCAGCTTCCTGCCGGCCATCTTCGTGGCAGACAGATCGACCCTGCATTCCATACCGCAGGTGGTGCCGATACCGGCTATCTTACCTGCTTTCCGAAATTCCTCAGCTCCGGCAATGCTGTCGTGATCCATAATTCCGGCTGTCTGAAGGCCTTCGTCCCGGGCACAGTATATTGCTGCCGTAGGGGAATAAGGGGAGAAGGAATAAATTGTATGTATGTGATTGTTGGCAAACTGAGGCTTCACCTCCGGCTTCTCTTTCTCGCTGCCCAGAAGAATGGCCAGATTGGCCAGGCGTTCTTCCGGTTCCGGCACATTCAGAAGCTTCAGGACCTCCTGCCGTTCCACAAATTTGTCCATAAAACCCTCCAAGTAAATCCGCTGTTTAGTTCAGCAT
>CAKRTY010000170.1 GCA_934402125.1 uncultured Anaerosacchariphilus sp.
TTCATCATCTGACGCATATTGTGACCGTCCACAGGTCCCAGATAGGTGATTCCCATATCCTCGAAGAACATTCCCGGGATCACCAGCTGCTTCAGTCCACTCTTGGTCTTCTTCAGCTGCCGTACAATGCCGTCGCCGTATACCGGAATCTTCTCCAGCGTATTCTGCAGTCCCTCTTTAAAATTGTGATAGCCCTCCGCGGAACGCATACCATTCAGGTACTGGCTTAAGCCGCCTACATTTTCCGCTATGGACATCTGATTGTCATTTAATACAATGATAAAATTGCTCTTTAACTGGGAAGCGTTATTCAAAGCCTCGAAGGCCATACCTCCGGTCATGGAGCCATCTCCGATGACGGAGATGACGCTCTGGCTTCCGCCAGTCAGTTCCCGCGCCTTTACCAGACCGATTCCGGCGGAGATAGACGTCGAGCTGTGTCCTGTATCGAAGCAGTCGCAGTCGCTTTCCTTGCGCTTGGGGAAGCCGCTCATGCCGCCGTATTTGCGCAGTTCATCAAAGCCGGCCCTGCGTCCGGTCAGAAGCTTGTGGGTATAGGACTGATGTCCCACGTCCCAGACTACCTGATCCTCCGGAAAATCAAAGGCCAGATGCATGGCCATGGTCAGCTCCACCACGCCCAGGTTGGAGGCCAGATGTCCGCCTGTCACACTGATCTTCTCAATCAGAAAGTTACGAATCTCCTGTGCCAGCGGTTCCCAGTCTTCCCGGTTCAGTTTTTTGATGTCATTTACCTGATTGATCTGCTCCAGCAGCATGTACTCACCTCAATCTTATTTTTCTCTCGTAATCAGCATTCGAATCAATTCTTCCAGAAACTCGTTTCTGTAACTCAGGGAAGCCAGGGTAGAAAGGGCGTGTCCGGAAATCTCCTCCACATCCTGCTTCGCCTTGTCCAGTCCCTCCAGCGTCACATAGGTTGTCTTATGATTTTTATCATCACTATGGATCGGTTTTCCCAGTACCTCCAGCGTACTGGTCACGTCCAGGATATCGTCCTGAATCTGGAACGCCAGTCCCACATCATTGGCCACGCGCTCGATAGCTGCTACCTCTTCCTCTGTAGCGCCGGCCAGTACCGCGCCTGTCATCATGGCTGCCTCGATCAGCGCGCTGGTCTTCAATTGATAGATGAAATCCAGTTTTTCTCTGGACAGCGGTGTTCCCTCAGACTCCACGTCCACCACCTGTCCGCCGATCATGCCGTAGATTCCTGCCTTCTTCGCCAGAATCTGCAGCGCCTTTGCGGTCCGGGCACTGGTCTCCAGGTCGAAGGCTCCTGCAGCTGTCTCAAACGCCAGGTTCAGAAGCGCGTCGCCGGCCAGGATTCCCATGGCCTCGCCGTATACCGCGTGGGTCGTCTTCTTGCCTCTGCGGTACTCGTCATTGTCCATGGCCGGAAGATCGTCATGCACCAGGGAATAGGTATGAATCATTTCCATAGCTGCCATAAAGGGCTCTACCACCTTGCCCTCCCCGCCGAACATTCGATAGGTTTCCCGCATCAGAAGGGGACGAAGACGCTTTCCGCCTGCCGTAACACTGTAATTCACTGCCTCCAGAACTGTCTTCTGGAATCCGGTTTCCTCCGGGAGATAAGTCAAAAGCAGTTTCTCAATCTCCTCTGTCTTATTCTGAAGTTCTTCCTTAAAATTCATCCAGTTTACCCTCCTCATTCATTACCAGCATTTTTTTCTCTACCCTATCCAGCTTATCGCTGCAGTATTTCAGAAGCTTGACGCCCTCCGCGTAAATGGCGAAGGATTCCTCCAGCGGTACTTCCCGGTCTGCCAGCTTCGCAAGCATTCCGTCCAGCTCCGCAAAGGCCTCTTCCAATGTCGCCTCTTTCTTTTTTGCCATACCGTTCTTACCCTCTCTCTATCCGCCGGCAGCCTTCCACCACTGCCGTATAGATACCGTCCGTCACATGGATCTGTAACCTTTCCCCTACAGGGACGTCATCAATACCGGTTACCGCTTTTCCATTCGGACCTTCCGTGTAGGAATATCCCTGCTGCAGCTTCCGAAGCGGGGAAAGTCCGTGAAACTTCTCAATATACAGGTTCAGGCTGTGCTTCCGGTCGGACAGCTTGTTCTCCATGGCCTGCGCCAGGCCGTTCTCCAGCTCCAAAAGCCGCATCCGTTTTTCCAGAAGCTGCGTTTCCGGACTGACACTCTGTACCCGGTTTTTCAGCACCGCCAGTCTTCTGTAATATTCTTCCATTCTGTGTTCAAAGACGGTCTTAAGCTGCTTCCGGTAACCCTCCATCCGTTCCAGGAGCTCCCGGATATCAGCCACTGCCAGCTCCGCCGCAGCCGACGGCGTCGGAGCCCTCAGATCCGCCACATAATCCGCAATGGTCGTGTCCGTCTCATGGCCCACTGCCGAGATAACGGGCGTATTACAATCAAAGATAGCCCGGGCCACCTTCTCCTCATTGAAGGCCCACAGATCCTCAATCGAGCCTCCGCCCCGGCCCACAATCAGCACGTCCAGCCCCAGCGCGTCCAGAGCCTCGATTCCCCGGACAATGCTGTCTGCCGCGCCTTCTCCCTGTACCTGGGCCGGATAAAGAATCAGCTGCACGTAGGGATTGCGCCGGAGGGCGATATTGCGGATATCCTGCACCGCTGCCCCGGTGGGAGCTGTCACCACGCCCACCCGCTTCGCATAGAAGGGAATGGGCTGCTTATACTGGGGAGCGAACATTCCCATCTCCTCCAGCTCTTCCTTCAGCTTCTCATAGGCTTCGTAGAGCCGGCCCGCGCCGTCCCGGATAATCTCCTTCGCATAGAGCTGATAGCTGCCGCTGCGCTCATAGACGCCGACCCGTCCCAGCACGATCACGCTCTGACCGTCCTGCATGGGAAAGGCCAGTCCCTTCCGGTCTCCCGCAAACATCACGCAGGCCATGGCTCCGCCCTCGTCCTTCAGAGAAAAGTAGATGTGCCCGGAACTGTGATATTTACAGTTGGACACCTCTCCCTTTACATAAATACGGTTCAGCATAAAATCCTGCGTAAACATATTTTTAATATAGGTGTTTACCTGTGCTACCGTATAGACATGCTTCATTCCGTTTTTCCTGTTTTTCCAATCTTTCCCAGTACACCGTTAATAAAGGCCGGGGACTCATCGCCGCCAAACTTCTTGGACAGCTCTACTGCCTCGTTGACAGCCACGCCCACCGGGACGTCCTCGTCATACTGCATTTCATAAACCGCCAGACGCAGAATTGTCAGATCCGCCTTTCCCATACGGGATACCTTCCAACCGTCGGACGCCTCATTCAGAAGCTCATCGATCTGTGGCAGCTTCTCCACAATCTTTGCGTACTTTTCCTTTATATACTCCTGATCCTTCGGCTCGGCTTCGCCCAGCTCCTCCAAGAATAACCGCTGCTGCTCCGGCATTTCCTCTGTACTGTTGAACTCTATCCGGAATAACAGCTCAAAAATATGCTCTCTTAACTCTCGTCTCTTCATCTCACTCCGCCTTTTTCCATCTTTTATCGTTTGAAAAGGGAGCCGCTGACTTAAGCCGCCCCCTCTGACTGTGCTACTTATTTAGCCTCTTTTCCCATATTCACATTGACAATGCGGATATTTACCATAGAGACTTCCAGTCCCGTCATATTCTCAATGGCGCTTTTCACACGATCCTGTACCTTCTCAGATACCTTCATAATGCTGTAGCCATACTCAATATTCAGAGCCAGATCCACGTCCACGTTCTGATCGGTTACCAGAACCTTTACGCCCTTGGACAGATTCTTAACGCCAAGCTTTCCGATCAGCTCGTTTGTAATATTGCCTGCCATAGACGCCACGCCTTCTACCTCTGTTGCTGCCAGACCCGCGATGGTCGCTACAACCTCGTCCGCGATCTGCACTTCGCCCAGCTGACCGTCCTCATGAATCATATGAACGCCTCTTTTTTCTTCCTTAGACATATCTGAAACCTCCTGTTCCCTGTGTAAATCAGGTTACCCTGCTTACACGAAGTAATTTCTACTATCTTACACACCTCGGCAGCGGGTATGGTACCCCTGCCATGCTTTTCTTATTTTATCACATATTACACGCTGTTGACAAGGGTTTCCCGTTATCACAAATGGTACTTACCGTCCGAACTCTGACAGGATCAGGCCCGGGTTTCGATCCAGAGTCATACCCACGCTCCAGGAGTTTGCCCAGATCAGCAGCGGTCTGCCCTTTAGATCCTTGATCTTCTTCATATCGGAGGTTCCCACCAGCTTGCTCATATCGATATCCTCATTCTCAATCCAACGGATATGCTCATAGGGTAGCGGCTCCAGGCGGATATCCACATTGTACTCATTTTCCAGACGGTATTTCAGGACATCGAACTGCAGGACGCCGACTACGCCCACGATAATCTCCTCCATACCGGTATTGAACTCCTGGAAAA
>CAKRTY010000171.1 GCA_934402125.1 uncultured Anaerosacchariphilus sp.
CCACCAGCATCTGTCCCACGTTATGAAGGACGGCGCCCAGAACGCTGGCCAGCCAGATGGCGCGGCCGCTTACCAGATGGCGCAGAAACAGCATTCCTACCAGGCAGAGCAGGCTTCCGGCCAGACTATAGAGAAAGGTCATCATACTGCCGCCGAACAGGGAGCCGAGAAAAATACGGACCAGTACCACCAGCAGCACCTCACCGGGCCGGTAGCGGTAGACCGCATACACCGTTACAATATTGGCCAGCCCCAGCTTCGCCCCCGGAATCGGCACCAGCACGGGAAGCTGCAGCTCCACCACATAGAGAATCAGGGCTGACGCAGTCAGAAGCGCCAGCTCTGTGAGTTTTCCGGTTGTCATTTTCATCCTACATCTTATCCTTTTACCGTTAGTTTGTCACCGCGTCCAGACCGGAAGCCGCCTCCGCATCCGCATACTGGATACTCAGATGATTGGGCAGGCATACGATGGGCGCAGAGCTCAGCCAGTCCATATGGACACAGATCTGATCGGGACAATCCGCGGCCTTCACGCGGATTTTGTGATCCCGGATCTCGATTTCATTGGTTCTGCCCTCGTAGGTCACAGTAAAGATCTGATCCTCTGCCTGATCCAAATCCAGGGTATCCAGAATCTCCCCGTCCTGCAGGATCTCCACCCGGCGTCCGTGGCTACGGGTCAGATTCCAAATGCTTCCGCCGATACCCGCCAGAAAAATCAGGGCGCAGACGACAGCCACCATCCCGGTTACTTTTTTCTTCTTTTCCGTCATAAAAGAAACTTCCACCTTTTCCTTTTACAGTTAGTTTCATCTTATCACAGAGTTTCTCCTCTGCCTAGACTCAATCTCCTATAGAGCGAAAAAAGGCTGGCGCATCCCTGCGTCAGCCCCCTTCCTGTATGTTCTACTTCATTTCAATCGCTTTCACCGGACACTTCTCCGCGCATTTGCCGCAGCCCACACATTTGCTGTAATCCACATGAGCCAGGTTGCCGTCTACGGTAATGGCCTCATGCTCGCACTGCTTTGCGCAGATACCACAGCCCAGACAGCCTGCAGTGCAGGCCTTCTTTACCGCCGGTCCCCGGTCGCGGCTTGCGCAGCGCACTGCTATCTTCTTGTCCGCCGGTACCAGCTCAATGAGCCCCTTGGGACAGGCCTTCGCGCATTTTCCACAGCCGGCGCACTTGCTCTCGTCCACGATGGCTACGCCGTTTTCCACATGGATAGCGTCAAACTTGCAGGCCTCCACACAGGAGCCGAAGCCCAGACAGCCGTAATCGCATTCCCAGACAGAAATTCCTGACAGAACAGCCGCCCGGCAGTCGTGGATTCCCACATAGTTGCACCGGACAGAGGTTTTGTCACAGGTTCCCGCGCAGTGCACGTAAGCAACCTTACGCTCTGCGGCCTCTGCCTGCACACCCATGATATCGCCGATTTTCTTCACTGCTTCCGCATTGCAGACCGGACAGGCGTTGACCGGAGCCTTGCCCTCCACGATGGCTGCCGCTACCGCGTCGCAGCCCGCGTAACCGCAGGCGCCGCAGTTGTTGCCCGGAAGGCTTTCTCTTACAAGACCCACGCGCTCGTCAGTCTCCACTGCGAACTTCTTACTGACTGCCACCAGAGCTACGCCGATCAGAAGTCCGATTACGCCTACTACCAATGTCGCTATAATAACTTCCTGCATATTCTCCTCCTTATGACAGCGCCAGACCGCCGAAGCCCATGAACGCAATCGCCATCAGCGCCGCGCAAATCAGCACGATGGGCGCGCCCTTTACGGCAGCGGGCAGAGCCTCCTCATCGATACGGCTCCGGATACCTGCCAGCAAAACGATGGCAATGGTATAACCCACTGCAGTACCGAAGCCGGCCAGTACGCTCTCTACAAAATTGTACTCATTCTGCACATTGGTCAGGGCTACGCCCAGAACCGCGCAGTTGGTGGTAATCAGCGGCAGGTAGATTCCCAGCGCCTTGTAAAGGGGCGGGGAGGTTTTCTTCGTAAACATCTCCACCATCTGTACCAGAGCCGCGATAACCAGAATAAAGACGATGGTTTTCAGATAATCCAGATTCAGCGGCGTCAGTACAAAGGTATACAGAAGATTCGCTACCGCGGAGGCTACCGTAATGACAAAGATAACCGCCGCGCCCAGACTGAAGGACGTTTTAATATATCTGGATACGCCCAGGAAGGAACAGATTCCCAGGAACTGGCTTAATACCACGTTGTTGACCAGCGCCGTTGTAATGATAATCAGAATTAATGATTTCATTTAATTCTGCGCCTCCTTTCCTTCTTCCTTTGCGTGCGCGCAGGTGGCGCAACAGCCGTCGCAGCCCTGCACCATGGCGTTGGCCCGGTTCTTGATCTTCAGGGCATTCATAACGATAACCAGAACCGCCAGAACCAGAAACGCGCCGGGCGCTTTGATAAAGATGGCTATGGGTTTATAGGCAGCGGGCATTACCTGAGCGCCGAATACGGTGCCTGCTCCCAGAAGCTCCCGGATAAAGCCGATGGCAAACAGGGAAACGGTAAAGCCAAGGCCCATGCCCAGTCCGTCCATGGCGGACAGAAGAGGCGGATTCTTGGAGGCGTACGCTTCCGCGCGGCCCAGGATAATACAGTTTACTACAATCAGGGGAATGTAGATTCCCAGAGCATCGTAGATGGTCGGCACATAGGCCTCCATCAGAAGCTCCACCACCGTAACCAGTGAGGCTACGATGACAATGTATGCCGGCAGGCGGACGTCGTCGGGAATCACCTTCCGCAGCGCGGAAATGACCAGATTGGACATCACCAGTACCACCAGTGTGGACACACCCATTCCGAATCCATTGATAGCCGAGGTGGTAACTGCCAGTGTAGGGCACATGCCAAGCATCAGAACCAGAGTGGGATTTTCTTTTACTACACCGTTATAGATGCGTTCTGTACAAGGTTTCATCGCTTAATTCCCTCCCTGCTGTATCTCATTTTCAAAGAAGTCTACCGCCGCGTTCACTGCGTTCACTACAGCGCTGGAGGAAATGGTTGCTCCGGATACGCCGTTGATCTCGCCGGGCGCAGCTGCTCCTCCGGCTTTAAACAGAGTAAACCGGTCGGTCTTCACACCGTTAAACTGCCCCTTAAAGGCGTCCTCTGTCACCAGAGAGCCCAGACCGGCAGTCTCGTTCATAACCGTAAAGGAAATTCCGGTTACGGTTCCGTCCGTGGACAAGCCCACAGACATGGTGATCTCACCGTCCATACCATCCTTACTGGTGGCGCTGATCACATAGCCGGCCACATGACCGGATCCGTCTTTTCCTACAATCACTTCATTGATATAGGCCTTGCCGAAATCCTTTCCGTATACTTCACCGTTCATGGCCGTTACCTTTGCCGTAAGCGCCTCGTCATAGGTGAAGTCCTGTGCCTCCGGGCATACCTCCCGGTAGGACGCAGCCTTTGCCGCCAGCTTCTGCTCCGCAATCCGGCTCTCCGTCAGCTTGTAGACACCGCTTAAGGCCACGCCCGCAATCAGGGTAATGGCGCACAGGGCGATAGCCGCGGTCGGCAGCTTTTTGCCGCCTTCCTTTTTCTTCCGGTAGCCAAAGGGAACTGGAATGGAAATCTCGTCAATCAGCGGAACAAACATATTGGAAATGATGATGGCATAGCTGACGGAATCCGCAGAGCTTCCATATACACGGAACACTGCCGCCAGAATACCAAGCAGCACGCCATAAATCAGCTGTCCGCCGGAGGCCAGCGGGCTGGTAACCGGATCGGTTGCCATAAAGAAGGCTCCCATTACAATACCGCCGCCTGCCAGCTGCAAAAGCAGATAAGGCACATCCAGGCCATATCCGCCGAACAGAGCCAGGAACGCGGTAAAGGAAACCAGCACAGACACCGGGATCTCCCAGGTGATGCCGCCTACCAGAAGAAGGTAGATACCGCCAATCAGAAGGCCTGCAGCAGAGCAGCCGATGACGCCGTTATTCAGACCCAGAAAGGTCTGCAGCAGATCCACCGCGTTACCTGCAGCCGCGTCTGCCAGCGGAGTAGCGCTGCTGACGCCGTCTACCGTATAGGTGGACATGACGCTCGCGAAGGAAATCAGCAGAAAACAGCGTCCGGACAGAGCCGGGTTCATAAAGTTATGTCCCAGTCCACCGAAGCAGCACTTGGTAAAAAGAATCGCAAATACGCTTCCTAAAACCGGAATATAAAGGGGCACGCCATTCGGCAGACAGAGCGCCAGAAGAAGTCCTGTGACAATGGCGCTGCAGTCCTTCACGGTATTGGGCCGTTTCGCTGCCTTGTCAAATAAAAATTCTGTCAGAACCGCTGCCAGAATAGCAACCAGAATGGTCACCAGCGCGGAGCTTCCAAAATGATAGACGCCCATGGCTGTAGCCGGTAAAAGCGCCAGAATCAC
>CAKRTY010000172.1 GCA_934402125.1 uncultured Anaerosacchariphilus sp.
TCGGAACGTTGCTCTCGGTCTTCGGATCCTCGTAAATGACACGGCCAACCATCATGTTGATGATGTCGTCCTTGGTGGAATCCTTGGTAATCAGAGTTCCCACATATCCGCCGTCACGCATGACGGTTACACGGTCTGTGATAACCTTAATCTCGTCCATACGGTGTGAGATATATACGATACCCATCTGCTTGTCGCGCAGGTCCCGGATAATCTTGAACAGCTCCTCGATCTCCGTCTCAGTCAGCGCTGCCGACGGCTCATCAAAGATAATAACCTTCGCCTCGTGGGAGATAGCCTTTGCAATCTCACACATCTGCTGCTTTCCGACTGTCAGGCGGCTCATGGTCTCCTTCGGGTCGATATTGATACCAAGCTGATCAAACAGCTTCTTTGCTTCTTCATTCATCTTCTTATCGTCGATGAGCTTTCCATTCATGTACTCACGGCCGATAAAAATGTTCTGAGCTACGGTCAGATGACCCATCATGTTCAGCTCCTGGTGCACGATAACGATACCTGCATCCTGGGCCTCTCTCGGATTGGTGAATTCTACTTCCTTACCCTCATAGGTAATGGTTCCCGCATCCTTATGGTAAATACCTGTCAGAACCTTCATCAGAGTTGACTTGCCGGCTCCGTTCTCACCCATCAGGGCGTGAACCTCTCCCTTGCGGACCTCCAGGTCTACGTGATCCAGCGCATGTACGCCGGGGAACGACTTGTCAATTCCCTTCATGGTTAAAATTACGTCACCCATTTTTCGCTTCCCCCTTCCGATTAATTCCGTCTGCGCCGGCTTCTAAGGTCAGCGTAAACAACCACCAGTACGATGATACCAGTAATGATATACTGATAATTGATCTGGAATCCCATAGCCAGGATTCCTTCCTGCAGAAGGGCTATAATCAGAACTCCTACCAGAGTTCCGGCGATGGATGCCACTCCACCGGTCATGGAGGTACCGCCCATTACGCAGCCCGCGATTGCCTCGTTGTTGAAGGTATCGCCCAGACCCGGCTGAACGGTGGTGTATGCTCCTACATAGAAGATAGCTGCAAGTCCTGCCAGCAGGCCACAGATGATGTAGGCAAGCATTTCCCATTTCTTTGTATTTACACCGGACAGACGAACCGCCTCGCGGTTGCTTCCGATACAGAGAATGTATCTTCCGGCTTTTGTCTTATTTAAAATAATGGAGCAGATAATCGCGCCGATAATCAGATAGATAAGACCGGTCGGAATATCCATACCGTTTATCTTCATCTTTACCAGATTACGGAACCAGCCGTTGGCGTCTGCTGACTGGGGCCAGCTGACAGACTGTGTCTTGGTGAATACGGAGCCAACGCCCTTTGCAATCATCATACTCGCCATGGAGGTGATGAAGGAAGGCAGTCCTGCGTAAGCTACCAGGAAACCATTGATGATACCGAAGATGGTTCCTACCAGAACGCTTACCAGCAGACATACCGGAAGCGGTACACCCTTCAGGGTCAGCATATATCCTGAAATCAGTGCTGAACAGAACATAACCGGTCCGATTGAGAAATCGATTCCTCCGGTCGCAATTACGAATGTTACACCCAGTGCAAGAAATCCTAAAAAGTAAGCGTAGTTCAGAGCACTTACGATTCGAGAATAACTTACGAAGCTTGCATTTGTCTTAATCAGCGGCGTCGCAATGGCAAACAGTATGTACAGCACCACCATAACACACAGCAGAACCAATGTGTTAAAGCCAATCTTTTTGACGAACGCATTTTCTTTTATCTTCTCCACTTTCCTTCCTCCTAACTTCTGACTGCCCCTTTTCGTTTCACCCCAATAAGAAACGAAAGGAACGGAACAACCATCTCTTCAGTCTTGTCCGCTCTGTCAATCTATGACTATTATATGTCCAAAATATGAATAAAGTAATAGAAAATCTTTTTGGAAAGGGTGAAAATCTTCTTTAAATCAACGAAAATGCGGTAAAAAAAGTACCTTTTTCAACATAAATAAAGATTCCGCAGGCAGCTGCCAAAAACAGTTGCCCGCGAAATCTTTATTTTGCGATCGGAAAGAGAAGCTTCTGATTCTCTTCCGTATACATATTCTCTTTTGTAATCAGTTCCGAGCCGGAGTCTGTACTTTTCGCGATCTTTCGTCCCCGCACCGCGTTCACCGCTGTCTCCACGCCCAGGTATCCCATATTGAAGGGCTTCTGAATCACCAGGGCTTCATAAATACCCGCCTCCAGATACTGGATCTGTTCCATGGAGCTGTCGATACTGCCCATCCGGATCTGATCGGTCTTCCCAAGAATCTTCACGGCCCGGGCCGCGCCCACGGCAGAATATTCATTGAGACCCACGATCATATCCATGTCCGGATATTTTTTCAGAAGCTCCTTCGTCTGCTCATAAGCTTTGTCTGCGTCGGAATCACAGAATACAATCTCCACAACCTGCTTTCCGAATTCCCCCAGACCCGCGCGGAAGCCCGCTTCCCGGCCCACTGCCGTGGAGCTTCCTTCCACATGGCCTATGATACCGATAGCGCTGTCTTCTTTTGCGAAACGCTTCATATAACTGCCCAGCTTATAACCAGCCTGGTAATTGTCCGTAGCCACCACCGCGCTTCCCATCGGTTCGTCCATGATGGAATCCGCCAGAATCAGCCGGATTCCGGCTTCTTCTATCTGCTTTGCGTAAGGCACCGTCTGATCGGTGCTGCAAGGACAGAGCACGATGGCGTCCGGCTCTGTGGCTATGGCCTCCAGAATCATCTGATTCTGTTCCTCCACCTGCCGCTCATTTTCCGGCCCCATCACCGTCAGGTTCGCATTGTATTCTTCTGCCGCCGTCTCTCCCCCCTGATAAACGGAGGTCCAGAAATCCGTATCATCCAGCGCCTTCTGAATCAGCACAATATCCAGCGGGCGGGCCGCCTCCCGGGCCTTTTTCCAATACCAGAAACCTCCCGCCAGTACAATCACTGCGGTTCCGGCTGCCAGAAGTATTCTTGCTTTCTTTCTACTCATTTTCACCTGCAGCCCTATCCTTTCCGGCCGGAATCACCACCACAGCCCGGGTTCCTCTGCCCGGCTCGCTCTCATAACGCAGCCCGTATTCCGCTCCATAAAACAGCCGGATCCGTTCGTTCACATTGGAAACGCCTACCCCGTTGGATTTGGTATCCCGGACATGCTTCTCAAAGATATGGGCAAGGGCTTCTTCATCCATTCCGATGCCATCGTCCTCCACCTCCAGCCAGATCAGGCCGTCCTTACGGAAGCCCCGGATCTCGATGGTTCCTTTTCCTTCTTTATATTTGATACCGTGGTAGATAGCATTTTCCACCAGGGGCTGCAAAAGAAGTTTTACAATTTTTTCCTCTTTTATACTGTCCTCTACCGCGATACTGTATTCCAACTTATCCTTATAACGCATTTTCTGAATGGTCAGATAAGCCTCGGTACAATCGATTTCCTCTCCGATGGTCACCAGCTCCTGCTCGTTGCTGATGGTACGCCGGAGCAGTCTGGCCAGGGAGGAGGTCATGGTCACAACCTCTTTATTCTTCCCCCATTCTGCCATCCAGATGATAGAATCCAGGGTATTATATAAGAAATGCGGATTGATCTGGGACTGCAGCGCTTTCAGCTCGTATTTTCGTTTGGCCCGCTGTTCCCGCTCGCTCTGCTTCATCAGGTTCTGAATTTCTTCGGTCATGATGTTGAAGCTGCGGGTCAGAGAACCGATTTCACTGTTGTCACGGACCTCCAGAGCCGCATTGCCGAAATTTCCCCGCTCCACTTCCTTCATGGAACGCTCCAGTTCCTTAACCGGACGGGTGATCTCATTGGAGATCAGATACCCCAGTGTCAGCGCCACGGTAAAAAGCACCAGAGCCATAATCACGTAAATCAACCGGGCCGCATCGGTTCCCTCCATCAGCTCAGCTATATCAGACACGCCCACCACAATCCACCCGGTGGCCTCCGAGCGGGACACGGTGTACAGCTTCCCATCGTCTGTTACAAAGGAGGTATCGCCGCCCTCCATGACCTCGCTGATCAGTTCGTGCTTCATTCCGCTGTAAATCAGCTGCTGCCGGGGATGGTATACGATACTTCCGTCTTTATCCAGAATATAGATATAACCTTTATTTCCCAGGCTGATATGCTCGCACAGCTCCTGAATGGAGTTATAATTCAGGTCTACAAAAAAGACGCCGCAGACGCCCGGACTGATCTTATTGGTGATGCTTCTGCTTAAGGTCACCACCCAGTTATATTTATCCCGCACCGCATTCTGCACATGGGAGGAAGAGATAGCCGCCTGTCCCTGCAGTTCGAGCGCCTCCTGATACCAGGACATCTCTGTGACCCTGGTATAGGGATTCAGCTCTGCCCCTCCGTCATTGATCACCGGCTCCCGGTTCTGGGGCAGCAGC
>CAKRTY010000173.1 GCA_934402125.1 uncultured Anaerosacchariphilus sp.
GGTGATGGTATATTTCCTGATTTTTAACTAAATTACGTTTCCAATTTCTTTACGCAGGAAGCCCCGGCGCAATCAACGCCGGGGCTTCTCTTATTATCCACACTGTTATTTCTTATTTTGTTTCCAGAAGCTTCTCCACGCTTACCAGCTTAACACAGAGAACAAACAGATCTGCTGCGGCTGCCAGGTCTTCCGTAGTCGGGAAGGAGGGAGCGATTCGGATATTGCTGTCCTTCGGATCCTTGTGATACGGATAGGTGGCTCCGGCTCCGGTCATCACCACGCCTGCTTCCTTACATTTGGCTACGATGGCTTTTGCGCAGCCCTCCATCGCGTCAAAGGAGATAAAGTAACCGCCGTTGGGGCGTACCCAGGTACCGATCTCCAGACCTCCCAGTTCTCTGTCCAGAATATCCAGAACTGCCTCGAACTTCGGACGGAGAATAGCGGCATGCTTCTTCATATGCTCCTTAATTCCATCGCTGTTCTTAAAGAACCGTACATGGCGCAGCTGATTGATCTTGTCATGGCCGATGGTCTGAACCGTCATCTGCTTCTTGATATCCTTGATATTATTCTCGGAAGTGGCAATACAGGAAATGCCGGATCCCGGGAAGCTGATCTTGGAGGTGGAGCAGAACTCATATACCATATCCGGATTGCCTGCCTTCGCGCACTCGCTTAAGATCTCCGGAATCTCATCCTGCTTTTCCTCATACAGATGATGTACGCAGTACGCGTTATCCCAGAAAATACGGAAGTCTTCCGCTGCGGGCTTTAAGGCTGCAAAACGGCGCACGGTTTTCTCTGAGTAGGTGATTCCCTGGGGATTGGAATACTTCGGTACACACCAGATACCCTTAACCGCCGGATCGTTATTTACCAGTTCCTCTACCAGATCCATATCCGGTCCTGTGGCAGTCATCGGAATATTGATCATCTCAATGCCGAAGGACTCTGTAATGGCAAAATGGCGGTCATAGCCGGGCACCGGACACAGGAACTTCACCTTGTCCAGTTTGCACCAGGGGGTGTGTCCCATAACGCCGTGAATCATTGCCCTTGCCACCGTATCGTACATGATGTTCAGGCTGGCGTTTCCGAAGACAATGACATTCTCGGCGGAGACGCCTGTCATACCAGCGAGCAGCTCCTTTGCCTCCTTCAGGCCGTCCAGCACGCCGTAATTACGGCAGTCCAGTCCGGTGGCGTCCTTCATGTCGCTGGTACTGTTCAGTACATCCAGCATGGGCATGGACAAATCAAGCTGAGCCGCGCTGGGTTTTCCTCTGGACATATCCAGATGCAGGTCTTTCGCCTGTGCCTCCCTGTACTTTGCCTCAAGCTGTGTCTTGAGCTGGAGAAGTTCTTCTCTGCTCAATTCGTGGTATGGTTTCATAATGTACCTCCTTGTATCATTATTATTTTCTTCCCCAAACACCTCATTTACCAGGCGGTTATATTCCTGCCAGGTAGGGTGATCCTTCAATTCCTCCAGGGCCTTCGCAATCGACCGGTACATCCAGGCATGCATCTCCTTATGCTTCTCATTAAAGCGCTCCCAGATTTTATCGCCGATGATACACTGATCCCGGTGGATGGACCGCAGGTTGGACAGCTTATCCGCCAGCGCCAGCATCTTCGCGTCCCGGTCGGCCTTTGTTTCCAGAAAGGTGATGGTCTCCTGCTTCCGGGTCTTCCAGGTCAGGGAGGCCGGAAGGGTTCTCCGCTTATCCTCGCTCTCGTCCATCACCAGCTCAGTGATACGACGTCCAAAACGGGCATACAGATCGTCCTCGGTGGCATCTGTATCCTCCAGTACATCGTGCAGGACTGCCGCGGCGATAACCTCCTCATCGTCCGTCATGGCGGACACAATCGCTGCCGCTTCAATGGGATGCACGATATACGGCACGTTTGTACCCTTTCTCTTGGCTCCCGAATGGGCCTTGGTCGCAAATATAATCGCCTTGTCCAGTAAGGTCAGTGTTTTTTTCATTCCCCGCCTCTGCTTTCCCGCTACCGGTTCTGCGCGTATACCCGGAGAACCGACGGAATTTCTTTCACAATCGACATTTTATCAAATACCAGAAGGGCGTCCTCAAAATGGCATTCCTCCACCTTATCGGTAATCACAACCAGCTCTGCCATTCCTTCGTCAACACTCTTCTGAATCACCTGAGCAATGCTCACATGGTTATTGCCGAATACAGAGGAAATGCTGGCCAGCACACCCGGTTTGTCATCCACCTTCATCCGCAGGAAATAACGGTTTTTAATTTCCTCTTTGGGCTTAATACGGAGTGTCTTGTAGCAGGTACAATTGATTCTTCCGGTACTTCCCGCCACAATATCCCGGACCACCTCAAAGACGTCACCAACCACAGCGCTTCCGGTCGGAAGCTTGCCTGCGCCTCTGCCCTGGAACATAGCGTCGTCTACGGCGTCGCCGTGTACAAACACCGCATTAAAGGAATCATTGACGCTGGCTAACGGATGCTCCGCCGAAATCAGCATCGGGTATACGCCCACCTCGATACCGGTCTCTGTATTGCGCGCCACGCCCAGAAGCTTAATCACCATGCCAAGCTCTGCGGCGTAGGCGATATCTGACGACGTAATCTTCGTAATGCCCTGGGTATACACATCTGAGAAGGTCACCCGGGAATTAAACGCGATAGACGCCATAATCGCCATCTTACGGGCTGCGTCATAGCCTTCCACATCGGCCGTAGGATCTGCCTCCGCGTAGCCAAGCTCCGTAGCGAGAGCCAGGGCGTCTGTAAATTCCATATGCTCCTTCGTCATCTTCGTCAGGATATAGTTGGTTGTTCCATTGACAATACCCATCACCTCGGTCAGATGATTGGCCGCCAGGCACTGCTTCAACGGACGGATAATCGGAATACCGCCTGCCACTGCCGCCTCGAACATCAGGTCGCAGCCCTGCTCCTCTGCCGCGTCCAGCACTTCCTTTCCATGCTCCGCCAGCAGATCCTTGTTGGCTGTCACCACATGCTTACCGGCGTGAAGCGCCTCCGTGATATAGGTTCTGGCCGGCTCAATTCCGCCCATAACCTCGATGACAATCTGAATCTCCGGGTCTTCCAGAATCTCCTTCCAGCTGTCTGTAAAGAGACTGCTGTCCATCCCCTCTCTCTTTTTCTTCGTATCACGGACCAGAATCTTCTTCAGCTCGACCACTGCGCCCAGCTTCTTCGGCATCTCTTCCTTCTGCCACTGTAAAATCTCATAAACACCGCTTCCTACGGTTCCTGCGCCCAGAAGCGCAGCTTTTATTATCCGAACGTCACTCATGGTTTTTTCTCCTGCCTGTCTGTCATAGTGTCTGTATACAGTTTACTATGAATTTTTGGCAGTGTCAATTCTGCGTCGGGGAAACCGGCCTACTTTTACCGCCCCTTTTTTGTATTTTTTTCCGTACTTTCGAACTCATTCATATAAGGCCGGAAACGGTAGGGAAGCAGATTCTGCTGACAGCGGGGATTTCTCCGCTCCTCGATGGCAATCGTCTCACAAAAGGCTTTCCAGAGCGCTCGGAATTCTTTCTCTCCCTCCGTTCGGGCGCTTAACAGCTCCTGATTTAATTGCCGATCCTCCGTCAGAATCCACCAGCTGTCCTTCCGGTGTACTGCCAGAAGTCCCCGCTTCCGATCCCGGATGATCCAGTTTTCCTGCCGCAGCCGATCTGCAAAATGGGGCGCTATCAAAGGAAGTACCGCGCAGGGCGGCTCCATCTGCGCGTACAGAATACCTCCCGGCAGTTCCTCAAAGCGCAGAAAACCCAGCATCCGGTGGGCCTCATGCCAGGCCTTCTGCCGCAGCTTCATCACCAGGGCTATGGACGGATCCTGAAGATAATGGATCGCCCCGGTTCCGTCCTCCATAGACAGTCCCCGCACAATCAGCCGATATACCGCATCCGCCTTATCCGGATGGGGACAGGCGCAGGCATAACAGACCGCCTCCCTGGCTTCCTCTCCCATTCTCTGTCTAACTGTACGGAGCACCCGCTCCGCCTTATCCAGATCGGTTTCCACCTGCCGGTATTCGCAGAACAGCTCGTAGGTATCCTCTGCTTCCGTCTGAAGCCTGACCCGGCTGTGTCCCAGGCGGCTGTCCCAGGCGTCATAAACAGCCGTCAGAATGCCGTCCAGGCTGTCCTCACATACAAAAATTGTCATACTGCTCCTCACATTCTGCACTATTCCATCTATTTTTACGCCTGCAACCGAACCGTATCCTGCTGCGGCACGTGATAATCGTCAAACAGCGACAACTGCCGGTAGGTCACGTCCCCACTGATACCGTAGGGCATCCTCTCCTTCACATCCAGCAGATTCCGGGTGATAAAATCCTCCTCTATCCGGATCGGATACAGGGTCTTTCCCCGGCAG
>CAKRTY010000174.1 GCA_934402125.1 uncultured Anaerosacchariphilus sp.
CTTCTATGGAGTCCTGGCGATTCTTTTTCATATGTTCTGGCTGAAGCTTGGCGGCGGGGACGATTACTATTTCATGACCTGCCTGGAAGATACCGACTTTGGTGCGTTTATGGTGAAGCGTTGGTACGGCTGGTCCTCCCGGCTTGTGATAGAAGGCGTGCTGGTTCTGGTGCTGCAGCAGCCCATCTGGGTCTGGAAGGTGCTGGATATTCTGGTGTCGGTGCTGATTGCGTGGCTGTTGTGCGGATTTTTTTGCAGAAGTTATGGGAAATGTGGCAGCGAGAGCGGTATTCCGCTCACTTCCCTTATTTTATTTCTCTGCCTCCTCCTTTCCTATGATTTTACGGAAATGGACTCGGCGGGCTATATGACTACCACGATCAATTACTGGTGGCCTCTGGCAGCTCTTCTGGTGGCTGCGCTGCCCCTGTACCTCTGGTATCAGGACGGTGCCTGCAAGAAAGGCTGCTATGTGCTCGGCACTCTGGCTGCCATTTTCGCCATCAACCAGGAACAGATCTGCGCCATGGCCCTATTGGCCTGCCTGTATCTGCTTATTACAGATAAACTACGGGGCCGGAAGACGAATCCCTATCTGTACCTGCTGCTGACCCTGTCCATATTTTTTGCCGTCTGCGTCGTCATCTGCCCCGGCAATGCGGCACGCAAGGCCTCTAACATTGATTTCTGGTTCCCGGCCTACGCCGGATTCAACCTGGTGCAAAAGATATTACTGGGCTGGTACAGCCTTTTAAGGACGTTATATCGGGATATCAATCTGCCCTATTTCCTGCTGTGCGCGATCCTGTTCGCAGCTGTCTGGAAAAAACAGAAGCACTTTCTGGCTCGCCTGATTGCCGCCATTCCGATGCTCTCGAACTTCGGCCTCCTGGGCGTCTGTCTGTTTGGAACATACCCGGAGTCCCCCTGGGTACACCTGATTTCACACGTGTTTGACTTCGACCAACCCGTGGTATACTATCAGGGCAGCCTGCCGAATTCTATACGGCTCCTGCTGCTTGTATACACCCTGTGCTGTGTCTGCGTGGTGATTTCCCTGTTCCTCATCTGGGGCAGGACAAAACGTTCCCTGGACGCGCTGGCGCTCCTTGTCATCGTCTCCGCTTCCAAGATCAGTATGGGCTTGTCGCCTACGGTCTGGGCCTCCTCGGAGCGCACCAGTATTTTCCTGGATTTCGGATTTATTCTGTTGGGAATGCTGGCGGTACGGGAGCTGGAACGGGAACGGGCCGCAGAAACACCAGGAACACAGGCCGGCGACAGCCTGTAAAATATAAGAAATCAGAGAGGTATTTATGAAAAGGTTAGCTTTATCAGATGAAATTTTATTAAAAATAGATAAACCGGCCCGGTATCTTGGAAACGAGATCAACGCGGTGATGAAAGACCGGAACGCAGTGGACGTCCGGTTTGCCATGTGTTTCCCGGACGTCTACGAGATCGGCATGTCCCACTTAGGCATCCAGATCCTGTACGATATGTTCAATCAGCGGGAGGACGTCTGGTGTGAACGCGTCTATTCTCCCTGGACCGATTTGGATAAAATCATGCGGGAGCAGCACATTCCCCTGTTTGCGCTGGAATCCCAGGATCCTATCCGGGAGATGGATTTTCTCGGAATGACCCTCCAGTACGAAATGGCATACACGAATGTCCTGCAGATTCTGGATCTGAGTCAGATCCCTCTTTACGCGAAGGACCGTACCTGGGACGACCCCATTGTCATCGGAGGAGGCCCCTGTGCCACCAACCCGGAGCCCCTGGCCGATTTCTTCGACCTCTTTTACATCGGTGAGGGCGAAACCTCCTATTTTGCCCTTCTGGACGCGTTCAAGGCTTCCAAAGCGGCAGGAGAGAGCCGTGTACAGTTCCTGGAGCGTGCGGCGGAAATCCCGGGAATCTATGTGCCTTTGTTCTATGATGTGACGTATAACGAGGATGGAACCCTTGCGTCCATGGAGCCCAACAATCCCCATGCGCCCGCAAAGGTTCAAAAACAGGTGGTTACCGATCTGACCCATACCTTTTATCCGAAGAAGCCGCTGGTTCCGTTTATTAAGGTCACCCAGGATCGTGTAGTGCTGGAAATTCAGCGGGGCTGCATCCGTGGCTGCCGCTTCTGTCAGGCCGGTATGCTGTACCGTCCTATCCGGGAGCGCTCTCTGGAGATGCTTACGGAGGCTGCAACCGAAATGCTCCGGAACACCGGACATGAGGAAATCTCCTTAAGCTCCTTAAGCTCCAGTGATTACAGTCAGTTACCGGAGCTGGTAAATTTCCTCATTGACACCTTTGGAAATAAGGGCGTCAACATTTCCCTGCCGTCCCTTCGTATCGACGCCTTTTCCCTGGACGTCATGAGCAAGGTACAGGATATCCGCAAGAGCAGCCTGACCTTTGCGCCGGAGGCCGGTTCCCAGCGTCTCCGGGACGTGATCAACAAGGGACTGACCGAGGAAATCATTCTGGAAGGAGCCGGACAGGCCTTTGAGGGCGGCTGGCAGAAGGTGAAGCTTTACTTTATGCTGGGACAGCCCACGGAGACCGTAGAAGATGAGAAGGCTATCGCGTGGCTGGCTGAAAAGATTGCGAAACGGTATTACGAAATTCCCAAGGATAAGCGGAATGGCAAATGTCAGATTACCGTCAGCACTTCCTTCTTTGTGCCGAAACCCTTTACGCCCTTCCAGTGGGCGCGTATGTGTACCAAGGAGGAATTCCTGGATAAGGCATATATCGTCAACAGTGAAATCAAGGCCCAGCTCAATAAAAAGAGTATCAAATACAACTGGCATGAGGCGGACGTAACGGTGCTGGAGGGAATCCTGGCCCGAGGCGACCGGAGGGTGGGAGCATCCCTGCTTGCGGCGTACCGGAACGGCTGTCTTTTCGATTCCTGGAGTGAAAGCTTCGACAACGATAAGTGGCTTCAGGCCTTCGAAGAGACAGGCCTGGACGTGCCATTCTATACGACCAGACATCGCGCTGAAGATGAGCTGTTCCCCTGGGACTTTATCGACATCGGCGTTACCAAAAAATTCCTGTTGCGGGAGTGGAAGCGCGCTCACGAAGAGACCGTGACACCCAACTGCCGTCAGCAGTGCCAGGGCTGCGGCGCAGGCAGCTATCACGCAGGCTGCTGTCCCACAGCGGCAACGGTCACAGGAGGTGAAAACGCATGAAAATCCGCATTAAATTCCGTAAATACGGTATCATGAAATTTATCGGCCATCTGGATATCATGCGCTATTTCCAGAAGGCCATGCGCCGGGCAGATATCGATATCTGTTATTCCGCAGGCTTCAGTCCCCATATGATCATGTCCTTCGCCTCTCCCTTAGGCGTAGGCCTTACCAGCGACGGCGAGTACCTGGACATTGAGATTGGAAATGAGCTGTCCTCCGAAGCGGCAGTAAAGCGTCTGAACGGAGTTATGGCCGAGGGCGTGGAGGTTCTTTCCTTCCGGAAGATCCCCGAGGAAAAGTCCGCCAACGCCATGTCTCTGGTAGCGGCTGCCGATTACGAGGTCCGTTTCCGGGAAAACAGCCTGCCTGCGGACTGCGTCTTTGGAAATGGCCTGGAGGAAAAATGGGCGGCGTTCTGCGCACAGGAACAGATCCTGGTTACCAAAAAAACGAAGAAGGGCGAACGGGAGCTGGATTTGAAGCCCCTGATTTACGAATCCCATTGTCAGGAGGATTCCATTTTCCTGCAGCTTTCTGCCGGCAGCGCAGAGAACGTAAAGCCGGAGCTGGTATTGGAGGCTTTTGCGGCTTACGCCGGCTTTACCCTTCCGGAATTTGCCCTTCTGCTCCACCGGAAGGAGCTGTACGCAAATCTGGCGGCTGAGGGAGAACCCCGCAGACTGGTATCACTGGAAGATCTGGGAGAGGAATTTTAATGGAACCGACAGAGCTTATCAAGGAGCAGACAGCGAACGGTACTTTTTTAGTGTCCACTGTCCCGGTCAGAGGAGTGGATCGCATCGTTTACGCTTTCTATGAAAATGGATCCGCGGCCGAGCTTTCCTGCCTGCCCTCCGGCGGCAGTTCTATCCTGGGCAATATCTATGTGGGCAAGGTAAAAAACATTGCTGCCAACATCAATGCCGCTTTTATCGAGATAGGGGATGGGCAGCTCTGTTATTACGCCCTGGACGCCGGGGAAACGCCTGTTTTTACTACGCCAAAGAAAAAGAAGGAGCTGGCAGCCGGAGACGAGCTTCTGGTCCAGGTGAGCCGGGAGGCCGTGAAAACGAAGGCTCCTACCGTCAGCGGAAACCTGAATTTCGCAGGAAAATACCTGGTTCTCACCAGCGGGAAACGGCATCTGGGCCTTTCCTCCAAACTGACTCCTGCCGAAAGAGAACGGCTCCGGGCGATTGCGGAGCCC
>CAKRTY010000175.1 GCA_934402125.1 uncultured Anaerosacchariphilus sp.
AGACAACCCTGTGCAGTCTGATTCCCCGGTTTTATGATGTGACGGAGGGAAGCGTCTGCATCGACGGAAATGATGTGCGGGATGTGACGTTAAAAAGCCTGCGGAACCAGATCGGTATCGTGCAGCAGGACGTCTACCTCTTCGCAGGCACCGTCATGGACAACATTCTCTACGGCAGACCGGACGCCACCCGGGAAGAGGTTATTCAGGCGGCAAAGAATGCCAACGCCCATGATTTTATCATGGAGCTGCCGGATGGATATGACACGGATATCGGCCAGCGGGGCGTGAAGCTCTCCGGCGGACAGAAGCAGCGGCTCTCCATCGCGAGGGTATTTCTGAAGAATCCGCGGATTCTGATTTTTGACGAGGCCACCAGCGCCCTGGACAATGAGAGCGAGCGTATCGTGCAGGAATCTCTGGAAAAGCTGGCGAAGGAGCGGACCACCTTTGTTATCGCCCATCGTCTGTCTACGATCCGCAACGCGGAGCGGATTCTGGTGCTGACCGAGGAGGGGATCGCCGAGGAAGGCACCCATGAAGAACTGATGAATCTGCACGGAGTTTACGAAAAGCTGTACAACATGTAAGCATACAATGCCAGAAGGAGATTTATGGAATTAAAAATGAAGCGCCCGGAGCTGGAAGACCGGGAATTGCTGGAGCGGTATCTGTCATACGCGGATACCCGAAGCTGTGAGATGACCTTCGGAAATATCTATCTGTGGTCCCGCTTTTACAATACGGGCTTTGCCATTGTGGAGGATAACCTGGTTTTTGGCGAAGTGGACGGTGTCTATTCCTATACCTACCCGGTGGGGCCGGGGGACAAGAGGAAGACCCTGGACGCGCTGATGGAGCATTGCAGGGAAAATGGAGAAATTTTCCAACTTCACAACATTACGAAAGAGGATTTCGCGAAACTGGAGGAGCTGTATCCGGGACGCTTTGCGATAAAGTTTGACCGGGATTACGCCGACTATGTCTATGAGACGGAAAAGCTGGCGACGCTGTCCGGCAGAAAATATCACAGTAAAAAGAATCATGTGAACCGGTTTATGACTTTGTACCCGGACTGGTCCTATGAGCCCATTACGAAGGAAAACGTGGAGGAATGCTTTCAGATGGGACTGGCCTGGCGGCATGAGAACGGCTGCGACGCGGACGACGAGAAGCATGCGGAAATCTGTGTGGCCCTCAATGCTCTGCGGCTGTTTGAGGAGCTGCATTTCAAGGGCGGTGCCCTCAGGGTCAACGGCAAGATTGTGGCCTATACAGTGGGAGAGCCCGGCAATAAAAAGGATACCCTGATTGTGCATATTGAGAAGGCCCTGTCAGAGGTGCAGGGAGCCTATACGGTTATCAACCAGCAGTTTGCCCTTCACGAGGGCGCAGCCTATACCTACCTGAACCGGGAGGAGGATCTGGGCGAGGAAGGTCTGCGTCAGGCAAAAATGTCATATAAACCCGTATTTTTAATTGAAAAAGGGGTTGTAAGAGAGCAGGGACTACTGTAAGATGTAGGGATATCAGAAAGAGGAGTGAAGAAAATGAGAAAAGCATGGGAAGCAAATGTCCGCAGGGTCGTTCCCTATACGCCGGGCGAACAGCCGAACCGGCCGGGCATGATCAAACTGAACACCAATGAGAACCCCTATCCGCCTGCGCCGGGCGTCCGAAAGGCCCTGGAGGAGTTGGAGCTGGATCGGTTCCGTCTCTATCCGGATCCGGCGGCGTCGGAGCTGGTGAACGCCCTGGCGGATTATTACCATAGGGATCCGGCCTGCTTTTTTGTGGGCGTAGGATCGGACGACGTCATTGCCATGGCTTTTCAGACCTTCTTTAACTCGGAGAAGCCGGTGTTATTTCCGGACATCAGCTACTCCTTCTACAGCGTCTGGGCAGACCTGTTCGGGATTCCCTATGAGCGTCCGGCACTGGATAAGGAGTTCCGGATCGTGAAGGAGGATTACTTCCGGGAAAACGGAGGAATCATTTTCCCGAACCCCAATGCGCCCACCGGAATCTATATGGAGCTTTCTGAGGTGGAGGAAATCATCGCGAAGAATCCGGAGAGCATTGTAATCGTAGACGAGGCCTATGTGGATTTCGCAGGCCCCTCTGCCCTGGAGCTGGTGGATCGGTACGAGAACCTTCTGGTGGTACAGACCTTTTCCAAGTCCCGCTCTATGGCGGGCATGCGGATTGGCTTTGCGGTGGGACAGCCAAAGCTTATCCGGTACCTGAACGATGTAAAATATTCCTTTAATTCCTATACCATGAATCTGCCAAGCCTGAAGCTTGGCGCGGCTGCGGTAAAGGACGAGGCTTATTTTAAAGAAACCGTGGGAAAAATTATCGCGACCAGAGAGCGGGTGAAGAAAGAGCTGAGAGCGCTTGGCTTTGATTTCCCGGATTCCCGGTCCAACTTTATTTTTGCCACACATAAGGAGTGGCCAGCAAAGGAGCTCTTTGAGGAACTGAAGAAGGAAGACATCTATGTGCGCTATTTCGCGTCGCCGCGAATCGATAACTATCTGCGGATTACCGTAGGCACAGATGAGGAGATGGATGCCTTGCTTGCATTTTTAAGAAAGAAAGGAAATTAAGTTATTATGACAGAGACACTGGTACAATGGTTTGTGCAGAATCTGGGAGGATCTGCAGCGAAAGAACTGATTATTTTCATCATTTCCATGATTCCGATCCTGGAGCTTCGAGGCGGACTTCTGGCAGCGGGACCGGCTTTCCTGAATGTGCCCATGTGGCGCGCGATCCCCATCTGCATTGTGGGCAATCTGATTCCGGTGCCGTTCATTCTGCTGTTTATCACGAAGATTTTTACCTGGCTGAAGGGCACGAAGCGCTTAAAGCCCTTTGTGGAAAAGATGGAAAACCGGGCTATGGGCAAAAAGGATCAGATTGAGAAGTATGAGTTCTGGGGACTTCTGCTGTTCGTAGGCATTCCGCTTCCGGGTACCGGCGCGTGGACCGGCTCCCTGATTGCAGCCCTGCTTGGCATTAAGTTCAAGAAGGCCTTCCCGGCAGTCATTCTGGGAATTATGCTGGCGTCCTTTATCATGACCGTTTTATCCTATACGGTAATCGGCGGAATTTTTGCGTAGAAGACAGGCGGAGAATCCTGCTTCGCAGGATTCTATTTTTAAATGAGGTGATGAATCATGCTGCATTTGGAGAAGAAACTGTTTTTTATTTACAATCCCCATGCGGGAAAGGAAAATATCCGGGGAAAGCTGTACGGTATTATACAGGTCATGGCTGACGCCGGCTATGCCATTACCATTTATCCGACCCGGGCACCCCAGGACGCGGTAGATCAGATCCGGGAGCTGCCGGAGGGTTACGATCTGGTGGTCTGCAGCGGCGGCGACGGCACGCTGGACGAGGTGATGACCGGTATGATGCAGCGGAAAAACAAGCTTCCGGTGGGTTATATCCCGGCGGGATCCTGCAATGATTTTGCCAGATCCTTACAGCTTCCCGGCAATATGGATCGGGCGGCAGAGGTTGCCGTACACGGCGTGGATTATGCCATTGACGTGGGCTCCTTCAATAGCCGGACCTTCATCTATGTGGCGGCCTTCGGCATCTTTACCGATGTGTCCTATACCACCAAGCAGGAAGTGAAAAATGTGCTGGGGCACATGGCCTATGTGCTGGAGGGCATGAAGCAGCTGGTAAATGTGAAGTCCTACAAGCTTAAGGTAACCAGTCAGGAGGCTTCCTTCGAGGGAGATTTCCTCTTCGGCATGATCACCAACTCCAAGTCGGTGGGCGGCTTTAAGAGTATCATCGGCAAAAATGTGGTCTTTGACGACGGCGTCTTTGAGATGACCTTCATTGCCCGGCCGAAGAACCCCATGGAGCTGCAGGAGATACTGGCTGCGCTTTTGATTGAACAGATTGATACAAAATACATGTATTCCTTCCGGAGCTCCCGGGTAGTGATCGAATCCGAGGAACCGGTGCCCTGGACCCTGGACGGAGAGTTCGGCGGCGAGCATACCCGGGTGGAAATCAGGAATAATCAGAGGGCGGTGGAGATCCGCATTCCGGAGGAGATCCATGAGGAGCTGGTGCCGGAGGAAGACGGGGACAGGTAATAAAAGTATAGTAGCAGAATTAATAAAAAATCGGGGAATTCTATATCGACAGCAGAAATATTTCGTGCTAGAGTAGTAGACAAAGAAATTTTTTACGAGACGATACAGGGAGAGTATGATGGAAGGGAAAACAAATATTTCTGAGATTTTCGGCGAAAATGTATTCAACGATACCGTGATGGAGGAGCGGCTTCCTAAGAAGATTTACAGGGAGTTAAAGCAGACCATCCGGGAGGGCAAGGAGCTTGACCTGGCGGTAGCCGACGTAGTAGCTCATGAGATGAAGG